>CALEOJ010000220.1 GCA_937910425.1 uncultured candidate division WPS-2 bacterium | reverse complement strand
CCTCGAGGCGCAGCGCGGCGAAGGCCTCGCGCAGCGCGGCCGACGGCGGCGCCTCGCGGACCCGGGCCGCCAGCGTGGTGAGGCGGCTCGCGATCTGTCCAATCGCGTCCATCTCGGCTTTATTGGACACCGTGACCGCCGGTTCCGCGTCCCGGGCCGGTACGATGGGCCGGATGGCGGACTTTCTCTCGGCGCTCCGCGAGCGCGTGCTCCTGTTCGACGGCGCGATGGGGACGCAGCTGATGGCGCTGCACCTCAGCGACGACGACTTCGGCGGGGCGGCCCACCACGGCTGCAACGAAGCGCTGGTGCTGACCCGCCCGGACGTGATCGAGCAGATCCACCGCGACTATTTCGCCGCCGGCGCCGACGTAGTCGAGACCGACTCGTTCACCGCTTCACGGCTGAAGCTCGACGAGTACGGGTTAGGTGCGAAAACGCACGCGATCAATTTCGACGCGGCGCAAATCGCCCGCCGCGCCGCCGACGCGTTCTCCACGCCTGAGCGGCCGCGTTTCGTCGCCGGCTCGCTCGGGCCGACGGGGATGCTGATCTCGTCGTCCGATCCTGCGCTCTCGAAGATCACCTTCGACGAGCTCGCCGACCTGTACGAAGAGCAGTCGACGGCGCTGATCGAAGGCGGCGTCGACCTGCTGCTGCTCGAGACCAGCCAGGATCTGCTGGAGATGAAGGCGGCGATCGCGGGGATCACGCGCGCGTTCGATAAAGGCGTGCGGCGGGTTCCGATCCAAGCGCAGGCGACCCTCGACGTCACCGGCCGCATGCTGCTCGGCACCGACATCAGCGCGGTGTGCGCGACGCTCGATGCGCTCCCGATCGACGTCATCGGACTCAACTGCTCGACCGGGCCCTCGCACATGCGCGACCCGATCCGGTATCTCGTCGAGAACTCGCGCGCTTTCGTCAGCGTCATCCCCAACGCCGGGCTGCCGCGGATGGGACCGAAGGGCGAGACGATCTACCCTGAGACGCCCGACGAGATGGCGCGCGAACTGCACGCGTTCGTGACCGATTTCGGCGTGAACGCGATCGGCGGCTGCTGCGGTACGACGCCGGCGCACATCGCGGCGTTTCGTGCCGGACTCGATGCGATGGTGACGTCCGGCTACACTCCGCGCATCCCCGAGCCGAAGCCGCTCCAGCTGGCCGCCTCGGCGATGACCGCCGTCGCGCTGAACCAGGAAGGGACCGTGCTGCTGATCGGCGAGCGCGTCAACAGCCAGGGCTCGCGCAAGATCAAGCGGCTGCTGCTCGCCAACGACTACGACGAGATCACGCTGGTCGCGCGCGGGCAGGTCGAAGGCGGCGCGCATCTGCTCGACATCTGCACCGCGCTGACCGAACGCGTCGACGAAGACGTGCAGATGGCGACGATCGTCAAGCGCCTCGCGCAGTCGGTCGAGTCGCCGCTCGTCATCGACTCGACCGAAGCGAAGGTGATCGAGGCCGCGCTGAAGATCTATGCCGGCCGGCCCGTCGTCAACTCGATCAACCTCGAGAACGGGCGCACCAAGATCGACTCCGTGATGCCGCTGGTCAAAGAGGCCGGTGCCGCGGTGATCGCGCTGACGATCGACGAGACGGGGATGGCGAAGACCGCGCAGCAGAAGCTCGCCGTCGCCCGCCGCATCCGCGACATCGTCGTCGACGAGTACGACTTGCCGCCGGGCGCGCTGATCTTCGACGACTTGACGTTCACGCTCGCGACCGGAGACGCTGAGTACATCGACTCGGCCGTCGAGACGATCGAGGGTATTCGCCTGATCAAGCGCGAGCTGCCGGGGGTGCTCACGTCGCTCGGGGTCTCGAACGTCTCGTTCGGCCTCAAACCCGCCGCGCGCCACGTGCTCAACTCGGTGATGCTGCACCACTGCGTCGAGGCCGGGCTCGACATGGCGATCGTCAACGCCGCCGAGATCACGCCGTACGCGGAGATCGACCAGGTCGAGCGCGATCTGTGCGACGACGTCGTGCTCAACCGCCGCCCCGACGCGCTGCAGCGCGTGATCGAACACTTCGAAGCGAAGGTGGTCGTTCCAGGCGGCGCCGCGGCGCAGGTCGACGACGATGCCGACGCGCCGGTCGAGATTCGCATCCACAACGCGATCCTGCGCCGGCGCAAGGACGGGATCGAGGCGAAGATCGACGAGGCGCTCGAGAAGCGCGATCCGGTCGACGTGCTCAACAACGTCCTGCTGCCCGCGATGAAAGAGGTCGGGGACAAGTTCGGCGCCGGCGAGTTGATCCTGCCGTTCGTGCTGCAGTCGGCCGAGGTGATGAAGAAGGCCGTCGCGCACCTCGAGCAGTTCCTCGAGCGCAAGGAAGGCGTCAGCAAGGGCATCGTCGTGCTCGCGACCGTGTTCGGCGACGTGCACGACATCGGCAAGAATCTGGTCGCGACGATCCTCTCGAACAACGGCTATACGGTCCACGATATCGGCAAGCAGGTGCCGGTGAACACGATCCTCGACAAGGCCGTCGAGGTCGGCGCCGACGCGATCGGCCTCTCGGCGTTGCTCGTGTCGACGTCCAAACAGATGCCGGCGCTGGTGAAGGAGCAGTCGTCGCGCGGGCTGACCTATCCGGTCGTGATCGGCGGCGCGGCGATCAACCGCGACTTCGGCCGCCGGGTCGCGTACGCCGCCGAAGAGCGCTTCTTCGACCCCGGCGTGTTCTACGCGAAGGACGCGTTCGAAGGGCTCGACCTGATGGATGCCCTGACGAGCGAGACCGCGCGCCCGCCGTTGGTCGAGCGCGTGCGCGTCGAAGCCGCCGCGCTGCGCGTCAAGGATGCCGCAGCGCTCGCCGCGCCGGCGGCGACCGGCAAAACCGCGCGCGCCGACGTCGGGATCGCCGACGTCCCCACGCCGCCGTTCCTTGGCGCGCGCACCCTGGCCCACGTCGATCCGCGCGAGTTGTGGGACTGTTTCGATCTGCGAAGCCTCTACCGGCTCTCGTGGGGCGGCGCGAGCACCAAGGGCGCCGATTGGGAACGGCTGGTTGCCGAAGAGTTCGAGCCGCGGCTGCGCCGCTACGAAAAGCTGGCCGAGAGCCCTTCGACAAGCTCAGGACAGGCTGAACCGTTCCTCGACCCGCGCGTCGTGTACGGTTACTTCCCCGCGGCCGGCAGCGGCGACGACGTAATCGTCTACGACCCGCAGAACCGCACCCGCGAGATCGCGCGCTTCACCTTCGCGCGGCAGCTCGGCGGCGAGCACCTGTGCCTCGCCGACTACGTGCGCGAGCCGGAGAACGGCGGCGGGGCGAGCGACGTGATCGCGCTGCAGGTCGTCACGGTGGGTTCCGAGGCGTCACGCCGCACGGAAGCGCTGCAGGCGCGCAACGACTACAGCGAGTCGTACTTTCTGCACGGGTTCTCGGTGCAGTCGGCCGAGGCGCTCGCGGAGCGGGCGCACCGCCGTATCCGCCACGAGCTGGGGCTTCCCGACGCGCGCGGGAAGCGCTACTCGTGGGGCTACGGCGCGTGTCCCGACCTGACGCAGCACGAGATCGTCTGGAAGCTGCTCGACGTCGAGAACGCGATCGGGGCGTCGCTGACGAGCGCGCACCAGATCATCCCGGAGCAGTCGACCGCCGCGATCGTGATCCACCACCCGCGCGCCGCGTACTTCAACGCCGCCGCCGTGCGGGAGCTGAGCGCGGTTTAGGAGCGGGGTCCCCCTCAGATCACGTTCCGTAAGGCCTAGGGCTGTGGTAATATCGATCTGTGGACGACGTCAAGCAACTCCTGGCTTCCGCGAGAGACGATACGCAGCGATTGGTACGGATCGCAGAGGAACGTTTCGCTCCGGGCCGCGTCGTATCGTCAGGGGACTTTAAGGAGGCCTTCACACTCATTCGGGACGCGATCGATCGTGTCTCTGAAGCGGTGGAGCGTATCGAGCAGCACCCGACGCCTCGCTAGTCCGCGTGAAGTTCTCCGGGTGGAGCTGTCGCCGCCTCGAACGCGCAGTCTTGGACGTCGGCTTTCAGTTCGACCGCCAGACGGGAAGTCATCGAATTTATGTGCGCGACGGTATAATCGTTGTGATACCATGGCACCCAGGCCGGGATGTGTCCCCAGGAGTAACGCGGAATGTACTCAGCAAAGCGAAGGTGATACCGTGAAGGCATATGTAGCGTGGACCCAGACTGACGCCGGCGTGATACTTGTCTCCATACCAGCGCTCGGTATTGTGACGGAGGCTGAAAACGCCGAACAAGTCCTCGCAATCGCCAAGGATGCGGTGGGCGGTTTCCTCGCGACCGCTGCAGCACATGGTGTGACGGTACCGCCCGCAACGATCGAAGCGTCTGACTCCGTTGTTCTTGCCGCAGTCTCAGACATCGTGCGATGGGGTGATCCCATCGTGTTCCAACCGGACGAGGCCGCTGCCGCCTGAGAACGTCATGCTGAGCCCATCACCCCGGTGCGGCGTACGTCAAAACTGACGGGGTGCAGGAGCTGAGCGCGGTCTTAGAACGCGCTGAGATCGGCGCCCGCCGCCGTGTGGATGCGAGCGCGAGCCAAGCGCAGACTCTAGGGATTGTCCTCGAGCCACGAAAAGGGATGCCCATGCGGGTTGTCGTCATCCTTCTCACCGTCGCTCTGACGCTTGCGGCGATGCCGATCGCGACTGCGCGGGACGCCGCGCCGACGCCGTCACGCGAGGAGGCGCTGGTCGCGCTGTGCCGGTTGTGGAACGCGGTGCGATTCATGCACCCGGGGCTGGCGAGCGAGACCTATGCAACGTGGGACGACGCGCTGATCGCCGCTGAGCCGCTCGTCGAACGCGATCCGGCGGAGCTGCGCGACGCCGCCACCGCGATGCTGGCGGCGCTCCACGATCCCCTCACCACCCTCGAACTCGAACGCAAGGACGCGCCCGCCGCGGCGCCCACCGTGACCGAGAGCGACAGCGTGCGGGTCGTTCACATCAACGGCTATCCTGCCGCCGACGGAAGTGAGGCGTGGACGAAGGCACTCGCGGACGCGTGGCAAGTACCCGCCGCCGATCGCGCGCTCGTGGTCGACCTGCGGGCGCCGGCACCGCCGTCGTTCGCGCAGATCGAGATGGTGGAGTCGGCCTGGTCGCAGCAGCCGCTCGCATCGCACGTTGTTGACGGGCCCGTCGCTCTGCCGGAGCTCGCGCAGCGCTATTTCATCGGCTTTCCGCCGGAGTCGGGAACGACGAGCGGCAGCTATCGGGAAGGCCGCGAGACGTTTGCCGCCAGCCGCATCGCCGCGCCGGCGAAAGACGCACGCGTGGTTGCCGTCGCGTTCGTCACGGGCGCCAATGCGGTCGTCCCCGAAGACGCGCTCGCGCTCGAGCGCGCGGAGCGCGCTGCGATTTTTTCGTCCGACGGGTCGCCGGGGATCCTGCCGGGATTGGGTCAGAGCTTCGATGCCGGCAGCGGCGTGCGGCTTGCGTTCCGAGTGTCGGCGGCACTCGACGCACCGCAGATTCGCGCGGGTGCGCTCGACGCGGCGATTGCCTGGGCTCGCGACCCGAAGAGGGCGTCGGCCGGCGTCGCGACGCCCGTCCCGGCGCCGGCACCGATTCAGCAGCGCTATGCGGACCCGGCGTTGCCCGACCAGGCGCACCGTGTGCTCGCGGCGTTTCGCATGTGGGGTACCATCGCGTACCTGTTTCCGTACAAAGATCTGATGCACGACGATTGGGACGCTGCGCTGCGCGTGGCGCTGGCCGATCTGCGCGCGTCGCGGACGCCGCTCGAGTACGATTTGGCGCTCGCGAGAATGTACGCGCATCTCCACGACACGCACGGCTTCTTGACGCTGCCCGCCATCCAGCAGGCCTATGCCGCGACCCCGGCGATGCTGGTGCGTGAGGTCGAAGGAAAGCCGACGATCGTACGGGTCGAGCCGCTCGCTGCGAAGCGCGACGGGTTTTCGGTGGGCGACGTGATCGAGGCCGTCGACGGGGAGTCGGTCGCGGCGCGCAGCGCCAAACTGCGGCCGTACATCGTCGCTTCGACGGAGCAGTCGGCGCGCGAACTCCTCGACGGCGGAACCGGGCACGTAGCGCTCTTCGCGGGACCGGCCGGAAGTGTCGCGACGCTTCGGCTGCGGGGCGTCGGCGGTCGCGTCCGCGAGGTTCGCACGCTGCGCGTCGCGTCGACGGCGACGTTGCTTTCGCGCACGCGACCGGCGGTCGACATCCTGCCCGGAAACGTCGGCTACGCCGACTTGCAGCGACTCAACGTCGCCGAGGTCGGCGCGACGCTGAAGCGCTTTGCCTCCACGCGCGCGATCGTGTTCGATCTGCGCGGCTATCCGCGCGGAACGGCGTGGGCGCTGGCGCCGCACTTCACGCCGAAGGTCGTGAGCGCCGCGCTGTTCCGCACACCCGTGCGGCGCGTTCCGGTCGGGATAGCCGGCGGCGACGGGGAGTTGCAGTTCGTCGACGAGACGCGGGACTTCTATCAGATGATCGCACCCGAGGCGCCGCGGTACACGCAGCCGGTCGTCGTCGTCATCGACGCGCGAGCGATCAGCCAGGCCGAGCACACCGGGCTGTACCTCGCCGCTTCGGCGCACGCGCGGTTCGTCGGCGAGCCGACGGTGGGCGCGAACGGCGACGTGACGCGATTCTTCCTGCCCGGTGGCGTGGCGGCGAACTTCACCGGCCAGGCCGTGCTGCATCCCGACGGCAAGCCGCTGCAGCGCGTCGGCCTGATTCCGGACGTGAAGGTTTCGCAGACGCTTCGCGGCGTGCGCGCCGGCGACGACGAGCTGCTGTCCGCCGGACTGCGTGAGGCGCTGCGACTCGGTCGCGCCGACGCGGCGACGACGCGCGCCGCGCTGGTCGCCGAGAGCGCGCGAGAACGCGCCGACGCTGTGGCGCAACTCGTGCCGCCGTCCCCTCCACCCGCGCCGAAGGTCGCGGGTGCCGATGCACCGCCGATGCCCGACGCGTTCGCCGTCGCCGGCGACGGCTACGAAGGTGGGCACGATCCGGCGGTGCGCCACTCCGGCGGCCAGGCGATCGTCCTGCGGGCGGGGTCGGGCGCGAGCGGCTTCGGCACCTACAAGGAATCGATCGCCGTCGAGCCCTATCGCGGCAAGCGCGTGCGCGTCTCCGGCTACCTGCGCAGCGCCGGCGTGACGAGCGGCGCGTTCTGGTTGCGTGTCGACGGCGCGGCCGGTCCGGTAGCTTTCGACAACATGGCCAACCGGGCGCTGACCGGGACGCGTGACTGGACCCCGTTCGCGATCGTTCTGAACGTGCCGGCCGACGCGCAGCAGCTTGTCGGCGGGCTGCTGCTGCAAGGCGGCGGGACGCTGTGGGCCGACGACCTTCGCATCGACGTCGTCGACACGCGCATCCCGACGACCGGGACGATGTAGATCCGGCGGCTGAGACGAGTGCGGCGCATGGCGCTGCGGTGCGGCGCTCGCCGCGGCGGGAT
>CALEOJ010000219.1 GCA_937910425.1 uncultured candidate division WPS-2 bacterium | reverse complement strand
GCGTCGCTACCGCGCGCAACCCTTCACCGAGCAGATCGATCACGGCGCCACCTGGAGGCCCTGACCGGCCGTATACTCGAGCTTCGTCGCCGTGCAGCCCGGACCGCAAACCGTGCCGCTGGTGCCGCCGGCGAGCGGAATCTTCGTGAGGGTCGAGCCCACGTGCACGCCGGGACAGACGATCGTATAGCTCGCCGGGCTCCCGCCGGTCGCCTGCGTCGTCGTCAGCGCGTACGTCGCAGCGGCGCTCTGCGCAGCGGGATCCTTCGGCGTGTTGTTCAGATATGCGACGCCGTTGGCGGTGAGCAGCGCAGGCTGCACCGCGGCGCCGGCGGCGGTTGGATACACCTGGTTGTCGGCGTAGTACAACTCGAGTGCGGTCGCGATCGCGCGCAGGTTCGATTCGCAGGCCGCGGTCTGCGCCTGCGAGCGTGCGTTGACGAAGTTCGGGATCAGGATCCCGGCCAGAATCGCGATGATCGCGACGACGATCATCAGCTCGATCAGCGTGAAGCCGCGTTCGGTCTCACGCGGTGCGGTGTTCGGCACGGGGCTCCTTCCGGGAGTGCTACGAGCAGTCCGGTGCCCCGCGCGCGAAAGCGGTATGCCGCTACGGCGGCTTCGGCATGTCCGCGTCGCCGCGCCGCTGGTCGGCGGGCTTCGAGTCGCCGGCCAAATTGAACGCGGTGTTGACCAGACCGACGTGCGAAAAGGCCTGCGGAAAGTTTCCGACGAGGCATTTGCGTTCGAGGTCGTACTCTTCGGAGAGGAGGCCGACGTCGTTGGCGGTTCCGATCAGCCGCTCGAACAGTTTCGCCGCGTCCTTGCGACGGTTCTGCAGCACGTAGTTGTCGGCGAGCCAGAACCCGCAGGCGTAGAACGCGCCTTCGCCCGGCGGCAGCCCGTCGGTGTCGAGCGACGGCTGCGTGTAGCGCTTCACGAAACCGTCGACGAGCAGCTCGCGTTCGACGGCACGCACGGTCCCCTTCACGCGCGGATCGTCCGGCGGCAGGAAACCGACCAGCGGGATCAGCAGCGTCGCGGCGTCGATCTCTTGTGAGCCGTACGACTGCGTGAACGTTTCGCGCTTCGGATCGTACCCGTTCGCGCAGACCTCGTCGTGGATCTGTGCGCGCAGGGCGCGCCAGCGGTCGATCGGGCCTTCCATGCCGAAGCGCTCGATCGTCGAGATCGCGCGGTCGAACGCGACCCACGCCAGCACCTTCGAATGGACGAAGTGGCGAGCCGGGCCACGCACTTCCCACAGGCCGCGGTCCGGCTCGGACCAGCGCGTCTCGACCGCCTCGACGACGGCGGTCGCCAGGGACCATTCGTCGGCATCAGGCGCGAGGCCAGCGCGATGCGCCTGGTACATCACGTCGGCGACCTCGCCGTACACGTCGAGCTGCAGTTGCTGCGCGGCGGCGTTGCCGATCCGCACCGGCCGTGAGTCGGCGTAGCCGCGCAGCCACGGCACCTCGAACTCGGGGATCCGCCGCTCGCCGCGCAGGCCATAGAGTATCTGCAGCTGCTCGGGATTTCCGGCGACCGCGCGCAGCAGCCAGGCGCGCCACGCGAACGCCTCTTCCTCATAACCCGCGTTCAGCAAGGCCACCAGCACGAACGTCGCGTCGCGCAGCCAGCAGTAGCGGTAGTCCCAGTTGCGCACGCCGCCGATGCGCTCGGGGAGCGAGGTGGTCGGCGCTGCCAGGACCGCACCGGTCCGCGCGTCGGTCAGCGCTTTGAGCGTGAGCAGCGAGCGCACGACGCTGTCGCGGTACGGCCCCTCGTACCGGCACGTTCGCGCCCACTCGCGCCAGAAGACGTCGGTGTGGCGCAAGACGGCCGGGATGTCCGAGGGTCCGGGCTGCTGGCGGTACGAGGCAAAGTACGCCGCCTCGAAGCCGACCCGCTCGCCGGGGCCGACCCAGAACTCGGCGACCGTCGAGAGCTCCTCGCCCCGCAGCGGCACGTCGGCGTAGAGCGCGAGAGCGTCGGGGCCGGCGATCGCGACGACCGTCCCGGAGGCGCGGTGGATCCACGGGACGACCTGGCCGTAGTCGAATCGGATCCGCATCTGCGAGCGTACCGCGACGCGCCCGGCCTCGCCGACGACCAGGCGCACGACGCGGGGGACGTCGCTCCCGGGGAGCATCGCGTCGACGATCTTCACCCGGCCGCCGTCCTCGAGCTCGTAGGTCGTCTCGAGGACCATGCTGTCCTCGCGATACGCTCGCCGAATCGCGGTGGCATGGCCCTTCGGTGTGAGGGTCCACGCGCCGTTCTCGGCGTCGCCGACGAGCGCGGCGAAGCATGCGCCGGAGTCGAACCGCGGCAGGCAGAGCCAGTCGATCGATCCGTCGCGGCACACCATGGCCGCCGTGCGCGTGTCGCCGATCAGCGCGTAGTCTTCGATCGGTCGCGTCATTGGCGCACTCGTTCCCGCAAACCGCGATCCGATCCCCGGAAACCACGATTCGTTCGGTCCGCCGGAGGAAGGTTGCCCGCAATGGGTAACGTCGGGGCAACTCGTCACCCTCCGACTACGAGGTTGGTCCGATGCGCGTTTCCCGTTCTCTTCCGGCTGCGCTGGCGCTCGCGATGCTCGTTTCAACGTTTCCGGCGCCGCCCGCACGCGCCGCCGACACCGGCCCGATCAAGATCGCGGTCATCACCGACATGTCGGGCGTCTACGCGGCGCTCGCCGGACCCGGCGCTGTCGAGGCGACCAAGATGGCCGTCGAGGACTTCGGGGGGAAGGTCCTTGGCCGGACGATCGAGGTGGACGCGATCGACCATCGCAACAACGGTCCCGACGCCGCGATCAAGGCGCGCGAAGCGTATGACGGCGGCGCAGAGCTCGCGCTCGACATGACGAACTCCGCGGTCGCGCTCGCCGTCGCGGCGGTCGCGAAGGAAAAGAAGAAGCTCGCGATCGTCACCGGCGGTGCCTCCTCGGCGCTGACCGGTGCGGCCTGCAACCGTTATACGTATCACTACGCGTACGACACGTACGCGCTGGCGGCGTCGACCGGTGCGAACATCGCCGCCGGGTCGGACGGGAAGACGTGGTACGCACTGGTCCCCAACTACGCGTTCGGAACGCAGATGCTGGCGGACTTCACCGCCGCGATCGAGCGCAAGGGTGCCAAGATGCAGGCGGCCGACCTCTATCCATTCGGTCCGACGACCGACTTCTCGTCGTACCTGCTCAAGGCGAAGAACTCCGGCGCGCAAGTGCTCGGATTGTTCAACGCCGGCGCCGACACGGTCAACTCGATGAAGCAAGTGAAGCAGTTCGGGATCGACAAGACGATGAAGGTCGCGGTCGGCCTGCTGTTCCTCAGCGACGTCGATGCGCTCCCCGACGTGTTCGCCGGCTCGCGCATCACGACGTCCTGGTATTGGAACGAGGACAAACAGGCGCGCGCATGGGCCGACAAGTACGCGAAGCGCATGCACGGGCTCCGCCCGACCGACATCCAGGCGGCGGACTACTCCGCGACGACGCAGTGGCTGAACGCCGTGAAGGCGGTCGGGACGACCGAAGGCGACAAGGTCCAGGGCTACCTCGACAACCGCCAGTTCACGGACTTCTACGCCAAGGGCGGCGAGTGGCGCGGCCGCGACCACCGCGTGATCCACGAGATGTACGTCGTCGACGTGCTCCCGAAGGAACAGGTCAAGGAGCCGCACGCGTGGTTCAAGATCGTGCAGACGATCCCGCCGGGCCGCGCGTTCCGTCCGGAGAGCCAGTCGGTGTGCAAGAAGGACTGGTAGCCTGAGCCCGGACTACCTCCTCACCCAGGCCTTCAACGGCCTCGTCAACGGGGCGTACTTCGCCCTGTTGGCGCTCGGTCTCAGCGTCATTTTCGGGATGCTCCGCATCGTGAACTTCGCGCACGGCGCGATGTTCATGCTCGGCGCGTTCGTCGCGTACTACGGCGCGCAGTTGGTCGGACTGCCGTTCTTTCCGGCGCTCATCGTCGCGCCGGTCATCGTCGGGCTGTTCGGGCTCCTGATCGAGGTCGTCTTCCTGCGCAGGCTCTACGGCCTCGATCCGCTCTACGGCCTGCTGTTCACGTTCGCGCTCGTGCTGATCATCGAGGACGCGATGCGTCTCGCGGCCGGCGCACTGGGATCGCCGTTCCCCACCCCACCGTTGCTCGCCGGTGTGACGAACCTCGGTTTTACGGTGTTCCCGACCTACCGGCTGTTCGTCATCGGCGTCGCGATCGTGGTCTGCATCGTGGTCTGGTACGTGCTCGAGCGAACCCCGATCGGCGCGCGGATCCGCGCGGCGACCGAGGCCCCCGTGCTCGTGCGCGCACTCGGCATCGACACGCAGCAGCTGATCTCGATCACCTTCGCCGCCGGCGTCGCGCTGGCCGCGCTGGGCGGCGTGCTCGCCGCACCGAACCAGAACGTCGAGCCGACGATGGGCGACAAGGTCATCATCAACACGTTCGCGATCGTGGTGATCGGCGGTCTGGGCTCGATCGGCGGCTCGATCGTCACCGGCTTCGCGCTGGGACTGCTGCAGACGCTTGGGGCCGTCCTCTTCCCGGCGTTCAACGACACGCTGATCTTCCTGGTCATGATCATCGTCTTGCTCGTGCGCCCGAGCGGCCTGTTCGGCACACCCGCGAGCGCGAAATGACGACGGCCCTGCTGGGCAGCCGGCGCGGGATGATCGTCGCGGGGCTGATCGCACTGGTCGGCATCATGCTGCCGTGGTTCGTCTATCCCGTGCTGGCGATCGACATCGTCGCGTACGCGTTGTTCGCTGTCGCATTCGACCTCCTGCTCGGCTTCACCGGGCTGCTGTCGTTCGGCCATGCGATGTTCTGGGGCGGCGCCGGCTACGTTTCGACGATCCTGCTCGCGAAGGCGCACGCGCCGTTTCCCCTCGCCGTGCTCGCAGCGATTGTGTACGCCGGCATCTTGGCGCTCGTCGTCGGCGCAATCGCGATCCGGCGGCAGGGGATCTACTTCGCGATGATCACGCTGGCCCTCGCGCAGCTGCAGTATTTCTTCGTGTATCAACTGGGCGACTGGACCGGCGGCGAGAACGGGGTCCAGGTGAGCACGCGCGGGACGCTGTTCGGAATCCCGCTCGACAACGACAAGGGGTTCTACTACGCGGTGCTCGTCGTCGCTGCGCTGGGCGTTTGGTTCGTGGTGCGCGTGGTCCGCTCGCCGTTCGGCGCCGTGCTCGGCGCGATGCGCGAGAACGAGCAGCGTGCGATCGCCCTCGGGTTCCGCGTCGACCGCTACAAGCTGATCGCGTTCGTGCTGTCGGGGACGCTCGCCGGCCTCGCCGGTGTCCTGTTCGCGGTCGGGAACCGCCTCTCGGGACTCGACGGCGTTGACTGGCACACGAGCGGCAAGGTCGTCGTGATGTCGATCCTCGGCGGGATCGGGACGATCTTCGGTCCGATCGTGGGCGCCGGAGTCTACGAGTCGCTCGACTTCTTCGTGTCGAAGACCGCGCTCGGCGACAAGACCAACATCGTGATGGGGACGATCTTCGCGCTGTGCGTGCTGCTTTTCCGTCGCGGGATCGTCGGCGAGCTCCTCGCGACGCGCACGAAGCGGGCGAAACCCTAGCGAACGGAGGAACCGATGTTCCTCGAAGCCTTTCGCCGGCGCCGCGGCGCCAAGGTCGACGACGCGTTCCCCTGGACGGTCCCGGCGTTGCGCGGCCTGCGCGAGCTGCGCTTCACGAGTCCGGTCACGTTTCTGATGGGCGAGAACGGCTGCGGCAAGTCGACGCTGCTCGAAGCCATCGCCGTCGCGACGGAAGCGGATGCCATGCTGCACGACGACAACGCTAGCCGCCGCGGCCTCGGCGCCCACATCACGCGCAGCTCCCGCGACGTCCTTGTGCGCAAGTACGGCGCCGACCCGCACGCGCGCTCGACGGCGAGACGTTCCTCGGGATCCTCCGCGCGCAACTGCTGCCGCGCGGCCTCTACCTGCTCGACGAGCCCGAGACGCCGCTCTCGCCGACGCGGGTGCTGACCCTGCTGACGATCCTGCTCGAAGCGGTCGCGAACGGTTCGCAGTTCGTCATCGCGACGCACTCGCCGATCCTAGCCGCCTATCCCGGTGCGACCGTGTACGTCGTCGCGGGCGACACACTCGTCGAGACGCCGTACGACGACCTCGAGCACGTTAGGGTGACGCGAGACTTCCTCAACGCGCCGGCCCGGTATCTGCGGCATCTCACGATGCCGGAGGGCGGCGATCAGTCGTGATCGACGCCGGAATACGTGATGCGTTGGTCGGGCGCCGCGTTCGCGCGAAGAGCCCGCGCGACAAGCGTTTGGACGCGCTCGCTCACCGACGGCTCGACCACGGTGTCGGTCGCATCATCGACGGTGACGGCGATCGCCGGGATGCCGTCGACCGTGACCGTGCGGCCGCTCGGCTCGTAGGTCCGGCTGATCTCGACGGACCGTTTCTTGGTCATGGTCCATTGTAGCACGAACGGTCATTTCACACCGTCGAGGGGCCAGAAGCCGAAGATCGCGCGGCCCGGTTCCAGGTCCCAGAAGCGCGTCGCGTTGTCGCCTACGCCGTACACGACGGCGTACGGCACGTCCTTCGCGACGATCGCACGCACCAGGCGCGCGAAGTCGCGGTGCGACATCCAGGTCGCGGCATAGCGCGCGAACTTCTGGTGCGCCGTCAGCGGTAGCCAGCCGGAGCTTTCGGCGACGCTGGGATCGCGCGGATCGTCCTGCGGCGTGATCGAACCGATCCGCACGCACGTCACCTGGAGCCCGTGGTTGTCGCTGTAGTAGCGCCCGAGGGTCTCGCCGAACGCCTTCCACACGCCGTACAGCGAGTCGGGACGATAGGGCGAGTCTGTTCGCACGACGAGCCCGAACCCGGGCTCGTAGATCGCCGGCAGGTTGTCGACCTCGTGCATCCCGACGGCGTGGTTCGAGCTGGCGAAGATCACGCGCTTGACGCCGGCGCGGCGCGCCGCCTCGAACGCGTTGTACGTGCCGGCGATGTTCGGCCCGGCGACGTCTTCCCACGACGCCTCGACGCTCACGACGCCGGCGAGATGGATCACCGTCTCGCAGCCGGCGAACGCGCGTTCCAGCGCGGCGAGATCCTGGACGTCGGCCATCACGTCCGCGTCGCGCAGGTCGATCCGTACGATCTCGTGATCGCGCGCGAGGTCGGTGCACAGCGGCGTGCCGATCGTTCCGGCCGCGCCGGTCACCGCGATCTTTGCCACGTCAGACTCCGAGCAAGTCGAGGAGTTCTTTCTCGCGCGCGATCACCTCACGGTTCTCGAGGGTCTGCTCGACGTGACCGTGGACGATGACGTGATGGCGGTCGGCGACGCCGGTCGCGAAGCGCACGTTCTGCTCGACGAGCAGCACCGTGATCCCGTCGGCCTTCATCGCGCGGATCAGCTCGCCGATACGCTCCACGATGACGGGCGCGAGGCCTTCCGTCGGCTCGTCGAGCAGCACCGTGCGTGCACCGGACCGCAGGACGCGCGCGATCGCGAGCATCTGCTGCTCGCCGCCGGAGAGCGTCGTCCCGCCCGCCTTCGCACGCTCCTTGAGGTTCGGGAACGCGTCGAAGATGCGCTCGACGGTCCAGCCGCTCTTGCCGATGATCGGCGCCAGCGTCAGGTTCTCATAGACGCTCAGCGTTGACAGAATCCCGCGCTCTTCGGGGACGTAGCCAAGGCCGCGTCGCGCGATGCGGTCGGACGGTATCCCGACGATCGAGCTGCCGTCGAGCTCGATGTGCCCTTGCCGGGCCGGCAGGATACCCATGATCGTGCGCAGCGTCGTCGTCTTGCCGACGCCGTTGCGGCCGACCAGCGTTGCGACTTCGCCGGTCTCGACGGTGAGCGTCATGCCGTGAAGGATGTGTGACTCACCGTAATAGGCGTGCACGCCGCGCAGCGCAAGCATCAGTGCGTCCCTCCGCCGAGGTACGCCGTCTGGACGCGCACGTCATTGCGCACCTCCTCGTACGTTCCTTCGACCAGCACTTTGCCGCGCGTCATCACCGTCACGCGATCGCAGAGGTGGGCGACGACGCGCAGATTATGCTCGACCAGCACGATCGTCCGGCCCGGAGCGATCCGCTTCACGAGCTCGACCACGCGGTCGATGTCCTCGACGCCCATCCCCGCGGTCGGCTCGTCGAGCAGCAGGACGCGCGGATCCTGCGAAAGCGCGATGGCGAGCTCCAGCGAGCGCTTCTTGCCGTAGGGAAGGTTTACCGCGACGCGTGCGCGCTCGTCGTCGAGTCCGACCGCGTCGAGCGCCGCGCGCGCGGGATCGTCGAGGACGGCGGTCACGGTCGGCGAGGCCAAGAACTTGCGCGAGAGCGGCGTTCTGGCCTGAAGCGCGATCTTCACGTTGTCGAGCACCGTCAAGTGCGGGAAGATGCTATTGATCTGAAAGCTCCGGACCATCCCCATCCGCGCGATCGCCGCCGGGTCCAAGTGCGAGATCTCGGTCCCGGCGAAGCAAACGCTGCCGCGCGTCGCGGGCGCAAACCCCGACAGCACGTTGAAGAACGTCGTCTTCCCCGCGCCGTTCGGTCCGATGATCGCGTGGATCGTCCCCTCGGCGACATCCAGCGAAACGCCGTCGAGCGCGGTGAACCCCGCGTAGACTTTGACGACGTCGCGCGTCGAGAGGATCGGCTCGGCCACAGCCGGGGACTTCAACCCTCGGGCGCGGCTACCTCGCGGCGGCGAGAGGTGCGGCGGAACCACGTGCGAGACTTCCCCGGGACGATGCACGACGTCCCGCACGAGCACGAAACGATCCTCGAAGTCGAGGCGCCCCGGGTGAAGTTCGGGCGCGGTGCGATCGACGAGGTCGGCCCCGAAGCGGCTGCGGCCGGGTTGCGGCGCGTCGCGCTGTTCACCGATGCGCGCCTCGCGAAGCTCGAGTTCGTGGAGCGTGCCCGCCGTTCACTGCGCGCGGCGGGCGTCGACGTTGCCGAGTTCGACCGCGTGCGGATCGAGCCGACCGACGGCTCGTTCCGCGACGCCGCCGCGTTCGCGCAGGATGCGCGCGTCGACGGCTACGTGTCGGTCGGCGGAGGTTCGGTGATCGACACCGCCAAGGCGGCGAACCTCTACGCCACGTACCCGGCGCCGTTCGAACGCTACGTCAACGCGCCGCTCGGCGAGGGCGCGCCGGTCCCCGGACCGCTCGCGCCGCACATCGCCTGCCCGACGACCTCGGGAACCGGGAGCGAGTGCACGGGCATCGCGATCTTCGACTTCGAGGCGCACGAAGTGAAGACGGGGATCGCCTCGCGGCGTCTCCGTCCGACGCTCGGGATCGTCGATCCCGACGCGACGCGCACGCTCCCCACAACCGTCGTCGCCTCGAGCGGCTTCGACGTCCTCGCGCACGCGCTCGAGTCGTACACCGCGCGACCGTACACGGAGCGGTCGCGTCCGGCGAGCCCGCTCGCGCGCCCGCTCTCGCAGGGCGCGAACCCGTACAGCGACCTGGCGTGCGCCGAAGCGCTGCGCCTGCTCGGCGACAATCTCGAACGCGCCGTGCACGACGCCGGCGACGACGAGGCGCGCGAAGCGGTGATGTACGCCGCCACGCTGGCCGGGATCGGCTTCGGAAACGCCGGCGTGCACGTGCCGCACGGGATGGCGTACGCCGTCGCCGGCCTGGTGCACGGGTACCGCCCGCCGGACTACGATGCGGATCATGCGATGGTGCCGCACGGGATGTCGGTGATCGTTTCCGCACCGTCGGTCGCGCGCTTCACCGCGTCCGCCGCGCCGGAAAAACACCGCCGCATCGCGATGCTGCTCGGCGCCGAGCGCACCAAGCACGATGACGAGATCGGCGACGTGCTGGCCGTCGCGCTGGGCCGGCTGATGCGCGCGACCGGGATGCCGAACGGCTTGCGCGCGCTCGGGTACGTAGACGCCGACGTTCCGCGGCTCGTCGCCGGGGCGTTCGCGCAGCAGCGCCTGCTCGCGAACGCACCGCGTCGGGTCGGCGAAGAAGAGCTCGCCGCACTCTTCGCGGGGGCGATGACCGTCTGGTAGCGGCTCCCGTCAGCCGATGATGCCGTTTCGAGAGCGCGCGGTGCGGAGCGCGCGCGCGACCACGATTCCGAGCGCGATGAAGAGCAGCCCCGCGACGATCGCGTATGCCGCGAAGAGGTAGAGCAGTCCGATCTCGGCGAGGTTCGTCCAGTCGAGCATTACGATCCCGGCCGCGCACGACGCGACGCCGATCAGCGCGATCCCCCAGGAGAGTGCCGAGATGCGCGGGATGAAGACCGCCGCGATGAACTCCAAGACGCCGGTGGCGATCGCCCACAGCGAGACGATCAGGATCAGCAGCGGGACCCCGGGCGCGTACGCGAACAGCAGCACGGCGACGACGAGACCGACGAGACCGTCGGCGGCGACCAACAGCCGCGAACCGAACGGGACGTGGAGGCGGACGGCGAGCACGAGCGAGAGCACGCCGTCGGCGGCGAAATACGCCGCCATCAGCGTCTTGGCCGCGCCGGTCGAGACCTCGAAGGCGGCGATCCCGGCGGCGATCGCGACCAGGCCGCGCAGGACGAGCGCGACCCAGCGCCACGAGACGTGGATCCCCGCGACTTCCATGAAACCAGTATACCCCTGTCGTAGTCGGGCAGGATGCGAGCGGTCGTGCAGCGCGTCACACGCGCCTCGGTCACCGTCGCGGGCGCCGTCACCGGCGCGATCGGCCGCGGTTTCCTGGTGCTGGCCGGCGTCGCCGTCGACGACGACGAGCGCGACGCCGTGGCGCTGGCGCACAAAATCGCGGGCCTGCGCGTCTTCGACGACGAGAGCGGCGCAATGAACCTCGGGCTGGCCGACGCCGGCGGGGCGGTGCTGCTCGTCTCGCAGTTCACGCTGTTGGGCGACGTGCGGAAGGGACGCCGGCCCTCGTTCATCACCGCCGCGAGGGGCGAGGGCGCGCAGCGGCTGTACGAGCTGATCGCGGCGACCTTGCGGGCCGGCGGGCTGCACGTCGAAACCGGCGTCTTCGGCGCCGAGATGGCGGTCGAGCTCGTCAACGACGGTCCGGTGACGATCCTGATCGACACCAAGCGCGCGTTCTGACGCGGTTTAGCGGCGCGATGAGTCACGATGCGATGTCGTCGGCGAAGATGGCGACGATGATGTGCCGGCCGGCGGCCGGCGGCGAGAAGCCAACCGCGATGACGATGGGTGCGGAGAAGACGGCCCTCGTCTGCAAGCCGGCCGCGATGGCCGAGATGATGAAGTAGAAAGGCTTCGGCCCTGATCTTTCGCATGCGCTCACGGTCGAGCAGGCCGACGCGGCCTGGCGCCAGTTCATCCAGCAGGCGGTCACCGTCCCTGGCGGTACCGGCGGCGTTAAGCCCCCGCTTGTATCCGGGCAGCCTCGCAATCCGGCGGGCGGTGCGCGCCGTTGGGCGGTCAGTACCGTCCGACGCCGAAAAGGAACACCATGTCGCGCTGGCGGGTCCGGCGACGGCGCATCCGCTCGGGAATTTCACGGTCAACCACCTGACGCGCATCACGCTCGATCGCGACGCGCTGCAGGTGCGATACGTCCTCGATCTAGCCGAGATCCCGGCCTTCACCCTGGATCGATCGCTCGATCCGCACGGGACGCCGTCGCAGGCCGCGCTCGACCGCTGGGCGGCCGTGCATGCGCGTGAGATCGCACCGCAGCTCGACCTCAACGTCGACGGCCGCGCCGTCGCGCTGGTACCGGCCGCGTCGACGGTCCGTACCCGGCCGGGTGCCGGCGGCCTGCCGACGCTGTATTTTACGGCAACCTACACCGCGGCGATCGGAACCGGCGGCCATCGCCTGACGTATCGCGATCGCACCGAAGCGGGGCGGCTCGGCTGGAAAGACGTCGTCACCGGGACCGTACACGAACCCAGCGACGAACTGCGTTCGTACCCGAATGCGCTGATCGGCTCGCCGCGCGCGCGCACCGCGATCTCCGCACGGGTCGATACCGCCGGCCGCATCGTCGTCGACGCGCTGCCGGTCGAGGCGGCCGACGCCGCCGAGC
>CALEOJ010000218.1 GCA_937910425.1 uncultured candidate division WPS-2 bacterium | reverse complement strand
TGGAGCTGCGAGCGGGCGGCGCTCAGCTGGGCCTCGGCGACCGGGACGCCGCGCAGCGCCGCACTGACCTGCGACAGCGAGAGCAGCGCGCCTTTGCGCGCCGCGTCGATCCCGCCGACCTGCTCGTGGACCTGTGCCGACTGGAGCTGACCCTCGAGCGATGCCGCGTCGCCCGCGGCGCTCGCCGTCGCGCGCAGCGAGCGCAGGTTGTGGCGCGCGAGCGCGAGGGCGGCCCGTTCGTTCGCGTCGTCGAGGATCGCCAGCGTCTGCCCGCGGCGCACGAACTGATTCTCGTCGACGAGGATGCGGGCGATGCGCTCCGCGACCCGGCTGGTGACGTAGACTTGATCGGTGTCGATCGACGCGTCGTCCGTGTACACGCGATGGCGGTCGACGAAGAACCAGTGACCGGTGAAGTACAGCGCCACCGCAACTGCGGCGACCGCTGCCACCCGCAGCCAGAGCGTGCGCCGATCGACGCGCTCGTCGGTCACCACGATCGTCGAGATCTCCGGGTTCCGGCCGGCCGGTTCGCGGCCGGGATCACCGGTCTCGGTCGCGCCGGCGACGTTGCTCATGCCGCGCGTGGTTCCTTTCGGGGGACGATGAGGAAGAGCGCGAGACACGGGATCGATACGACGAACAGCAGCGCGGCGATCACGAACGTCTCCGAGTACGCCGCCGATGCCGCGGCGCGCGCGACGAGCTCTTGCAGCACGGAGAACGAGAGCGTCGTCGCGTCGGCGTTCGCGTACCCGTGCGCGGCGAACCAGCGCCGCAGCAGTGCGAAGCCGGCATCGTCGAACAGCGATACGTGGCGGAAGCGGCTCGCGGTCATCGAGGTCGCGGCGATCCGGTTCTGCACCACCAAACTGCCGAGGATCGCGAACCCGAACCCCGCGCTGATCTGGCGGATCAGCGCACCGAGCCCCGATGCCGCATCGACCAGCCGCTTCGGGACCTGCGCCATCATCAGCACGTTGAGGGGCACATAGAGCAGCCCGACGCCGATCCCTTGCACGAAGCGCGGCACGAGAAACGAATCGAATCCCGCCCGGTCGCCGAGCGTGGCGAACCACAGGGTCCCGGCGGCGGTGAGCGCGAGGCTGACGCCGGCGACGAGCGGCGCGGGGAACACTTTGGCGGCGCGGCCGGAGAGCTCGGTCCCGATCACCGTGCCGAGCGCGCTCGGAACCATGATGAAGCCCGCGATATCCGGACCGTATCGCAAGACGTCTTGCATGTAGAGCGGCACGATCAGCGCGACGCCGGTGAAGCCGACGCCGGTGATGAGCGCGAGCAGCATCGCGACGGAATACGACGGGATCGCGAGCGGCCGGAAGTCGACGAACGGCACCGCGGCGGTCAGCTGGATGCGAACGAAGATCGCCAGCGCCGCGACCGCGACGAGGGCCGCCACGGTCACGTCGAACGACGTGAACCACTGGTGACGCGGGCCCTCTTGCAGCACGTACTGGAGCGCCGAGAAACCCGCGACCATGATCGCCAGCGAGGTCCAGTCGAACGCGCTGCGCTCACCGCGTTCGCTCTGCTCCGGGAGCACCGCCGAGACGAACAGCAGCGAGAGCATGCCGAGCGGAATGTTGAGCAGAAAGATCCAGGGCCAGGTGGCGTTCGCGAGGATCCAGCCGCCGAGCGCCGGACCGATCGCCGGTCCGATCATCACCGACGCCCCGTACACCTTGAACGCCGACGGCAGATCCTCAGGCGGATACGCGTCGACCAGCGCCGCCATCGCCAGGGGGAGCATCAGGCCGCCGCCTACCCCTTGCACGAAGCGCATCGCGACCAGTTCCGGCAACGACCCGCACAGCGCGCACAGGAGCGAGCCCGCGGTAAAACAGCCTATCGCGTAGAGAAACGCTCGTTTGCGCCCGACGTTCGCCGCCAGCCAACCGGTGAGCGGCATGACGAATACTGCGGCGAGAACGTAGATCGATGAGATCCACGACGCTTCGTCGATCGAGACGCCCAGATTGCCGGCGATCGTGTCGAGCCCAACGTTAACGACCGTCCCGTCTATGAGCGCCATCCAACTGGGGATGAGCACCGCAAGCGTGACGAGCCGCAAGTAGGACTTCGACCCCCTCGCAGTCCTGTCGGTCACCGCGGCAATTCTACCGGATCGCGGAACGAAGCGGAAGAGGCGAGACGAAAAGGTGGCCGCTTCGGCGAGGCGGCGGTCGCTCCGCCGGGTAGCTGCGGCGAGCGTGCCGTGCGACGACCGGCGATACCGGGTACGGCAGAACGTGCGGCGCGACGATGAGCTTTCCGGTCATATCGACGAAACGATCGAGTCGATCGCCGAGCTCGAACGGCGCGCGCTGGCGGGCGCGTCGCTCCATCAGCGCGCGATCGAGCGCTTCACGCTCGCGATCGGCCGTCCACGCACCTTATGGATCGTCCTCGCCGCGGTCGCGGCGTGGGCGGCGCTCAACGGCTTCGAAGCGCTGAGCGGTCGCCGGCCGCTCGACCCGCCGCCGTTCTTCTGGCTCGACGGTGTGCTGGCGCTCGCCGCGCTGGTGATGACGATCCTGATCCTCACCACGGAGAACCGGCAGAGCGAGGTCGACGAGCAGCGTTCGCGCCTGCACTTGCAGATCACGATGACGGCCGACCGCAAAGCCGCGAAGATCATCCAGCTGCTCGAAGAGCTGCGCTACGACATGCCGCAAGTGCAGAACCGCGAGGACCGCGAAGCCGCGGAACTGACCCTTCCGGCCGACCCCCACGAGGTCGCCCACGAGCTCGAAAGGCGCACCCCGACCCGAGGGGAACTCCCACAGGACTAGCCGCCGACGTCCCGAATCCGGGGCAGGTCGCGGAGGACAAACGGCCTCCGCTCTTTCACGTCCCCCCTGACGGAGATCCGATGTCCCGTACACTCCGCACCGCCGCCGCGCTCGGCGCGGCAGCGCTCTGCGTCTCGCTCGCCGCCTGCAACAACGGTGGCGGCAACGTCGCGGCCGTCAACGGCCAAACCATCAGTCGCGCCGAGCTCGATCGCAAGCTCGAGTCGAGCGCCGCCGCGAAGCAAGTGCTCACCCAGATGGTCCAGCAGACGCTGATCGATCAATACGCGCGCGACAAGAAGGTCGACGTCACGCAGGCCGAGATCGACAAGCGCCTCGCCGAAATCAAGGCGAAGTACCCGGCCGGCCAGTTCGAGCAGCTCGTGAAGCAACAGGGCTACACGCAGCAGGACGTCCAGAACATCATCAAAGGCTCGCTGGTCCTCGAGAAGGCCGTCGCGCCGCAGGTGCACGTCGGCGAAGCCGACATCAAGGCGTACTTCGACAAGAACCATGCGGTGTTCGACAAGCCCGCGCAGCTGAAGGCACGCCACATCCTGGTCGCCGACCCGAACACCGCGAAGCTAGTGCTGGCGAAGCTGAAGGCCAGCCCGACCGACGCAACGTGGCTCGCGCTCGCGAAGCAGTACTCGACCGATCCGTCTTCCAAGGAAAAGGGCGGCGACCTCGGCTACTTCGGCCGCGGTCAGATGGTGACGCAGTTCCAGGACGCGGCGTTCGGCGCGAAGGTCGGCCAGATCGTCGGGCCGGTGAAGTCGCCGTTCGGCTACCACATCATCCAGGTCACCAACAAGAAACCGCCGCAGATCGCGACGCTCGCGAGCACGCACGATCAGATCAAGCAAACGCTGACGCAGCAGCAGATGCAGCAGGCGCAGCCGCTGTTTCTCCAGCAGTTGCGCTCGAGCGCGAAGATCGAGATCTACGATGACCGCTACAAGGACGCGTTCCCGTCGCC
>CALEOJ010000217.1 GCA_937910425.1 uncultured candidate division WPS-2 bacterium | reverse complement strand
GGGGCGCGCCGGGATCGGCGGCGACCGCCGCCGAGTGCGCGCGAGCGTGACGAGCAGCGCCACGACCACGAGCACGCCGGTGCCGGCGAGCGTGATCCCGACGAGGATGCGCACGGCCTCCCAAAACTGGACGGTAAACGTGCTCCCGCCAGCGACGACGACGCGCACCGGATTCGCCGAGAAGCGCGACGGATTGCGCGTCCGGGCGTCCACCGCGTCCAGATACGCCCCGTTGATCGTGAACGTGCCGGGCTGCCTCGCTTCGAGCGTCAGCGTCTCGATCACGTCGGTCCCGGAGGACGAGCTCGTGACGTGCCGCTCGTCGCCCAGGATCTGCATCGTGCCGACGTCGGGGACGACCAGCTCGTCGAGCGCCGCGACCCGCTCGCGCACCCGAATGTGGATCGCAAGATGAAAGACCTCACCCACCGCCACCTGCGTCCGGTCGGCGCGCATCGCGAGCGCGTCGACGTGCAGCGTGCGCAGCGCGAGCGCCGGTGACGCCGACACGATCACCGCGGCCGCGGCGGCGGCCGCCGCTAGTCGACGCGTTCCAGCCATCGCGCGAACAGGTTCCGCGCGTCGAACGGACCGGGTGACGCCTCGGGATGGAACTGCACCGCTTCGATTGGCAGGGTGCGGTGTCGGAAACCTTCGTTCGTACCGTCGTTCAGGTTCACCATCGTCACTTCCAGCTCGGCGGGGAGCGTGTCGCCGTCGACGGCGTACCCGTGGTTGTGCGCGGTGACCAGCACCTCGTCGTGCACGAGATCCTTCACCGGCTGGTTTCCGCCGCGGTGCCCGTACGGCAGCTTGTACGTCTCGCCGCCGCACGCCAGCGCCAGCAGCTGATGCCCAAGACATACGCCGAACAGCGGTGTCTTGCCGATGAGCGCGCGCAGCGTCTCCACCGTCCCCGGGAGATCGCGCGGATCGCCTGGTCCGGGCGAGATCACCACGGCGTCGGGTTTCGCGGCGAGGATCTCCGCGGCGTTCGCGCCGTACGGCAGCACCGTTACGTGGGTGTCGAGTGCGGTCAGATCGCGGATGATGTTCTTCTTCACCCCGCAATCGAGCAGCACGACGTGCTTGCGTCCGGTGCCGACGACCTCACCGGGACGATAGGCGTCCGCAACCGACGCGACGAGCCCCTGCGTCGTCGCTTCACGCACGTAGCGCGCGAGCGCCGGTTCGATCCCGGCGATCGCCGCTTCGCCGACCGCGAGCGCCGCGGGGATCGTGCCGTGCTCGCGCAGCGCGATGGTGAGCGCGCGGGTGTCGATCCCGACGATCGTGCGCACGCCTTGCTCGTCGAGCCACGACGCCAGATCCTGCTTCGAAGCGTAGTGCGAGGGGTGCTCGGCGATGTGCTTCATCGCAGCGCCGGCGACGCACGCGTGCGGGTGCTGAGAGACCGTCCCGCTCACGCCGTAGTTCCCGATCAGCGGATACGTGAAGGCCAGGATCTGCCCCGCGTACGACGGGTCGGTGATCGCCTCTTCGTAGCCGGTCATCCCGGTATAGAACACCGCCTCGCCCAGCGCGATCCCGGTCGCGTTCAGCCCGTCACCGTCGAAGCGCGTGCCGTCGGCCAGAAGCAGCGTCGCCGGCTGCCGCATCGCCGCGGTCATACCGTCGCTTCTTCGCGCGGCAGCACGCAGCCATGCTCGAAGACGACCGCGCCTTCGACGATCGTGGCCAGCGCGCGCCGCGGCAGCAGCATCCCGTCGAACGGCGTGTTCTTGCCCTTCGACAAGAACAGCCGCGCGTCGACGGTCCAGGGACGGTCGGCGAATACCGTCACGTCGCCGGGGCTGCCGACGTCGAGCGTCCCGCCGGGGACGCCCAGGATGCGCGCCGGGTTCACCGAGAGGAGCTCGACGTAGCGCGCGAGCGAGAGTTCGGGGAGCGCGAGCGCGTACGCGCCAAGCGCGATCTCGAGGCCGCTGAAGCCGACCGGTGCGGCCGACAGGAGTTGCGCCTTCTCGTCGACGCCGTGCGGTGCGTGATCGGTGGCCAATGCGTCGATCGTGCCGTCGAGGACCGCGGCACGCAGCGCCTCGCGATCGTGCGCGCCGCGCAGCGGCGGGTTCACCTTCGAGTCGGCCCGATAGTCGTCGAACCGGTCGTCCAGGAAGACCAGATGGTGCGGCGTCACTTCGCAGGTGACGCGGACACCGCGCGTGCGCGCCCAGCGAATCAGGTCGAGCGAGGTCGCGGTCGAGACGTGCGCGATGTGCCACGCTTTGCCCGAGTCGGCGGCGATCAGCAGATCGCGCGCGACGATCACGTCCTCGGCGAGCCCCGGCGAGCCGTCGAGCCCGAGCCGCATCGACGCCGAGCCTTCGTTCATCACCGCGTCGCCTTTGAGATCGGGATCCTCACAGTGCGAGACGAACACGCACGGCAGATCGGCGGCGTACCGCGCCGCGTTGCGCAGCACGCGGGCGTCGCGCGGCGTCGCGCCGTCGTCGCTGAACGCGACGCAGCCCGCGTCGGCGAGCAGATGATACGGCGCCAGCTCTTTCCCGGCGCGCCCTTTGGTGATCACGCCGATCGGGTAGACGCGCGCGAGCCCCGCGGCGTCGGCACGCCGCACCACCTCGCTCACGATCGAGACGGCGTCGAGCGCGGGCTCGGTGTTCGGCATGCAGGCGACCGCGGTGAACCCGCCCGCCGCCGCGGCGGCCGTCCCGGTCGCGATCGTTTCCTTGTAGGTCTGTCCCGGTTCGCGGAGGTGGACGTGCATGTCGATGAAGCCGGGCGCGACGACGGCGTTCTCGGCATCGACGACGCGCGCGCCCTCCGCATCGAGATGCTCGCCGATCCGGCTGACGAAGCCGTTCTCGATCAGCACGTCACGGCGCGCATCGATCCCCTGCAGCGGATCGATCAGCCGCCCGCCCTTGATCAAGGTTTTCATGCTGCTACCACCGGTGCCCCGTTGACGAGCAGATCGAGCACTGCCATGCGGACGAAGACGCCGTTGCGGACCTGCGCGACGTAGCGCGAGCGCGGATCGTCGAGGACGTCGTCGGTGAGCTCGATGCCGCGATTGTACGGACCGGGATGAAGGATGACGGCGTCGCCGCGCAGCGAGCGGAGCCGGGTGCGATTGAGCTGGTAGCGCCGCGTGTAATCGTCGAGCGCGGGGAGGAGTCCGGTCTCGATCCGCTCGCGCTGGATCCGCAGCATCATCACCGCATCGACGCGGCCGAGCACGGCGTCGAGGTCGCGCTCGACGCGCACGCCGTCCCCCGCGAACTCGTGCGGCAGCAGCGTCGGCGGTCCGACCAGGGTGACATCGATCCCCAGCGCGCGCATCCCAACGATGTTGGAGCGCGCGACGCGCGAATGGAGGATGTCGCCGACAATCGCGACGTGCAGTCCGTGGAAGCGATCGAATTCCTGGCGCAGCGTCATGAGGTCGAGCAGCGCTTGCGTCGGGTGCGCGTGCGTCCCGTCGCCGGCGTTCACCACGTGACCGTCGAACGCGTCGGCGAGCCGCCGTGCGAACCCCGACTCCGGGTGGCGCACGACGATGACGCGCACCCCGATCCCGCTCAGCGTGAGCGCCGTATCGGCGATCGTCTCGCCTTTCCCCAGGCTCGAGGCGCCGGGCGCGAAGGTGATCACATCCGCGCCGACTCGCTGTTCGGCGAGCGTGAACGAGGTCGCGGTCCGTGTCGAGGCCTCGAAGAAGAGGTTCAGGACGGGGACGCCGGCGAGCAGATCGCGCGGTGGAAGCCGGTCGCGAAACGCGACCGCGCGGTCGAGGACGGAGACGATCTCGCCGGGGCTGAGGTCGTCGACGTCGAGCAGGTTACGGGGCGGCACGGTCCTCATCGAAGACGGTGACCGCATCGGAATCCGAGCGTTGCGCGGCGAGCACGACGTCGATGTGCTCGCGGCGGCTCGTCGGGATGACCTTACCGACGTAGTCGCCTTGGATCGGCAGTTCGCGCAGACCGCGGTCGATCAGCACGGCGAGCCGAATCGCGCGCGGCCGGCCGAGATCGGTGACCGCGTCGAGCGCGGCGCGCACCGTGCGCCCAGTGTAGAGAACGTCGTCGACGAGCACGACGGTCCGCCCGGTGATGGTGCTGCGAATCTCCGACTCCGGCAGCTCGCGTGCGACGTCGTCGTCGCGGTACAAGTTCACGTTCAAGAAGCCCAGCTGCGGGAGCGAGCCGCGGATCTCGGCGATCTTCGAGGCGAGCCGGCGGGCCAGACCCTCGCCGCCGCGCCGGATCCCGATCAGCAGGAGTCCCTCCTGGACGTCCTCCGGCTCGACGATCTGGTGGGCCATGCGCGCGATCGCCCGTTCGACCTCGTCGGACGCCATCAGGACGCGTCGCCGGGTGACCGCGGTCTGCATCGGGCGAAGCTTCGTCGCCCCCCGAGGTTTTCGCCTCTCAGGGGCGCAGGATGGCGCACGCGGTCGTGCCGACGCCGAGCAGGCGCCGCTCGCCGTCGTACAACTTCGCCTCGGCGACAGCGGTCGAGCGGCCGACGTGAACCGCGGTCGCCTCGCAGCGGACCGGTCCGGTGTCCTTCGTCATCCCGCGGATGAAGCGCACCTGGATATCGGTCGTCGTGTACCCGACGCCCCCCGGCAGCAGCGTGTGGACCGCGCAGCTCATCGCCGTGTCGAACAGCGTGAGCGCGAAGCCGCCGTGCACCGTCCCGATCGGGTTGTAGTGCTCCTCGCCCGGATAGCCTTCGACGACGACACGGCCTTCATCGACCTCTTTGAGCGTGAAATTCACCAGCACCGAGATCGGCGGCTGCGGCAGATCGCCGCTGGCGATCGCGCGAATCGCCTCGATTCCGGCTGCCTTCCGGACCGCATCGGCCGTCGGGCCGGGGTCGGCCCACTGGATGAGGCGCTCGCGAGTCACTTGCATGGTGCAAGGAACTTATCGCTGGCGCGTCGACTCTTCCTCCTACCGGAGGTTGGCGAATGGCTCGACGTCGCAGTTTCGACAACATGAACTGTTCGATCGCGCGCGCGCTCGACGTGCTCGGCGAATGGTGGACCCTGCTCGTGGTGCGCGAGGCGTTTCGCGGCGTGCGCCGCTTCGACCGCTTCGTCGAGCGGCTCGGGATCGCGCCGAACATCCTGAGCGTACGTCTGCGCCGGCTGGTCGAGCACGGCGTGCTCGAAGAGCGCGCCTATCAAGAACGGCCGCCGCGCGTCGAGTACCGGCTGACCGCCAAGGGACGCGATCTCTATCCGGTGATCGTCTCGCTGCTGGGCTGGGGCGACCGGTGGTACGCCGAGGACGGCCCTCCCGTCGTCTTGATCCACGCGTCGTGCGAACACCGCGCCGACCCGCAGCTCGTCTGCGGTCACTGCGGCGAAAAGCTCGACCCGCGCCACGTCCGCGCGATCCCGGGGCGCGGCGCCGACGAAGCCGAGCCCAGCCTCGCGGT
>CALEOJ010000216.1 GCA_937910425.1 uncultured candidate division WPS-2 bacterium | reverse complement strand
CAGCGCGAACAGGCCGCGTTCTTCGACCGCAAGCCGTTTCTGGGCACGCAGCGGGAGATCGTCTCGATCGTGCGCGAGGAGCCGGTCGGCGTGTGCGCGCTGCTGACACCCTGGAACTCGCCGCTGATGCAGGCGACGTGGAAGATCGCGCCGGCGATCGCGGCCGGCAACACGTGCGTGCTGAAGCCGTCCGAACTGACCCCGCTCTCGACGCTGCGGCTCGCCGAGCTGTGCACGCAGGCCGGCGTCCCCGACGGCGTCGTGAACGTCGTCACCGGGTTCGGTCCCGCAGCCGGCGCACCGCTGGTCGCGGACGCACGGGTCGACGCCGTCGCGTTCACCGGGAGCGAAGCGACCGGGATCGCGATCAACACGGCCGCCGCCGCGACGCTCAAGAAAGTCACCCTCGAGCTGGGCGGAAAGTCGGCCAACGTCGTGTGCGACGACGCCGACCTCGAGCTCGCGGTGGAGGGCAGCGTGCTCGCGATGTTCCGTCACAGCGGGCAGGTGTGTTTGGCCGGGACGCGTCTGTACGTGCAGCGCGGAATCTACGACCGCTTCCTCGAGCGCTATCTGGAACGCGTACGCGCGCTGCGCGTCGGCGACCCGCAGTCGCCCGAGAGCGACCTCGGTCCGCTGATCACCGCAGGGCACCGCGAGCGCGTCGAACGCTTCTGCGCGCAGGCCGGCGACGACGGCGTCGAGACGCTGCTGCGCGGGGCGCGACCCAGCGATCCGGCACTGGCCCGCGGAAACTATCTCGCGCCGACGATCTTCGCGCCGCGCAACGAATCGCAGACGATCGCGCACGAAGAAGTCTTCGGCCCCGTTCTCTCCGTCTTTCGATTCGAGACGCTGGACGAGGTCGTCGCGCGCGCGAACACCACCCGGTTCGGCCTCTCGTCCTACATCTGGACGGCGAATGTCGCGACCGGGATGCGCTTCGCGCAGAACGTGCGCGCCGGCATGTGCTGGATCAACGGCTACTTCCTGCGCGATCTGCGGCAGCCGTTCGGCGGCGTCGGGATGAGCGGGCTCGGCCGCGAAGGCGGCCGCTGGTCGCTGGACTTCTTCACCGAACCCAAACTCGTGTGCATCAGCTATTGAGGCAGCCATGTCGTTCATGAACCCGGTTACCGTCATCCCGAAGGTCGTTCCCGACGCGGAGCTGCGTACGTTCGGGACCCTCGAGTCCTACGAGGAGTACATCGAGCACCAGTACCGCGACTCGAAGGCGCTGCTCGAAAAGTACCGCGAGCACAAGACGCACGACCCGGAGCTGAGCGCCGAGTACCGCAACGCGATGCGGCCGATCATGCTGACGACGTGCTGGGGCGAGGCGCAGACGACCGCGCAGGTCGCGCAGATCATCACCAAGACGAACCGCCCGACGATTCAGTACTTCTACGCGACCCATGCGCTCGACGAGGTGCGGCACACGCAGATCGAGTGGCGGCGCATCCGCGACCTCGATCTCGCCGACGAGCTCGAGGTGCCGTACGAACAGACCGAGCTGTTCCGCTTCGTCAACGGACTGCCGTCATTCGTCGAGATCGTCTACGGCCAGGTCTGTACGCTCGAGGCGTACTCCGCGCACGTGCTGTTCAACTCGATCTCCGAGCTCGCCAGGAAGTACGGCGACCTCGCGACCGCCTACACCTACGAGTACGTGATGCACGACGAGGTGCGCCACATCGGCACGGGGCTGCGCGTCGTCCGCGAAGCGATCGAGACGGCGCCCGACCCCGAGGAGGCCGTCTTCCGCATCCTCGACCTCGAGGAACGGCTGCTGCCGATCACGATCCGCAAACTGGGTCGCGACTCCCCGATCGCGCACTCGCTCTACGAAGCCGGGATGATCGCCGACAAGCGCGCCTTCGAGTTCGACGGGTTCCGGCAGTATCTCGTCTTTCGCGCGAAGATTCCGAACCTGCCGCCGATGCGCTACAAAGGCCCCGACGGCTGGACGCCGGAGTGATCGCAGCCGGGCTCTTCTCGACCCACGTCCCCCGCTTGATGATCCTCGATCCCGACGCGCGCCGCGCCTACATGGGCGAGAGCGTGACGACGTTCTACGACGCGCTGCCGCAGATCAAGCGCGAGCGGATCGATCCGCTGGACTTCGACACCTTCGTCGTGATCGATACACACTGGCACTCGACGCTGGAGTTCATCCTGAACGCGCACGAGCGGCACGAGGGGATCTACACCTCGGACGAGATCCCGTGGATGATCCACGAGTACGCGTACGACTATCCGGGCGACCCGGAACTCGCGGCGGCGATCGCGGACGAAGCGAAAGCGCGCGGCGTTCCGGCCGAAGCTGCGGCGCACCGCGGCTTGCCGGTGCACTACGGGACACTCAACCCGATGCACTACTACAACCCGGGTCCGGCGAAGAAGCGGGTCCTGCCGATCTCGGTCGTCGACACGGCGGAGGTCGAACCGAACCTGCATTTCGGCGCAGCGGTCGCCGCGGCGGCCGCCCGAATCGGGCGCCGCGTGCTGCTGGTCGCCTCGGGCGGAATGTCGCACCGCTTCTGGCCGCTGGCGGTCATCCGTGAGCGCGCGAGCGCGGACCCCAGCGACGTCAGCGATCCGGCGCTGCGCGCTTTCGACGAACGCATCATGGGTTGGTGGCGCGAGGGCGATCACGCGGCGGTGCTCGAGCACGCCGACGAGTTCCGCCGCACGTGCTCGCCCGAAGGGCGGTTCGCGCACTATCTCGTGCTCGCCGGCGCGCACGGCGGCGCGGCCTGGCGCACGCGCGGCGAGCAGTTCGGCCGCTACGAAGCGGCGATCGGCACCGGCCAGGCAAACTACTGGTTCGGCGCCGGCTGAGTTACTGCGAGAAGTCCTCGACGTAGAAGGTCGCGTGTTCGCCGACGGTGACGACGCCGACCCCGATCCGCCTCTCGTTCGGGTCGAGAACGTTTTGCGCGTGCGGCGGGCTGTTCATGAACGCGGCGTGGGCGTGCTCCTCGTCCCAGTCGAAGGCGATGTTCTCGGCCGCGTACGTCGTCGGCCAGCGCCACGTCCGCAGCCGGTCCTGGAACGAGATCCCGTTCGGATCGGTGTGGCCGAAGTAACCGCGCGCGGCCATCTCGACCGCCTTTGCGTACGCGAAACGCTCCAGCGTATCGTCGCGCACGAGCGCCGGCAAGCCGCGCTTCACGCGCTCGGCGTTGACGTCGGCGACCAGCGCACTGGCGGCGTCGCCGACGTTCGCCGGATATTTGGGGTTCACGAGCCCGAGCGTGATGGGAGCTTCGGCGGCGTGGGAATTTGCCACCAGTCGCGAGAGCGCCGTCGGCGGTGACGGAGGGGTCGAAAGGAGCGACAACGTCAGCATCCCTGCCAAGACGGCGCCGAACTTCATGGGCGAAAACCTCTGAAGGCGTCGGAGAAACAGTCCGTCACACGCCGCGTGAGGCGCGCCCACGCGCCGCTCGAAGCGAAGTACGGAGTTGGGAAAAGCCGATGCTCGGGAGGCCTCTGCAAACCAGGCGCTTCGGGTGCACCACCGTCCTCGCCGTCGAGCGGCAGCGAGGGCGGACGTGTCTGCAAGAGGTCGTACCTCCAATATCGACCGCCGGGGGGTAGGGATTTAGTCCTAGCCCGCCCGGGAAGCAAGCGGTGACGCGGATCACGCCGAACCGAACGCCTCCGAATGAATTCGGAGGCGCCGGTCGCGACCCGTCCGAAGCTGCGCCCGATGAAACGGCTTCGACGGCTGCCGCTCGCGGTCGCATTGGTCGCGGCGCTCGGCTCGATCGCCCCCAGCGCGGCGGGGGCGCTCTCGGGACAGCACACCGATGACGTGCGCAATGGGTATCGCGCGCTGACCAAGACGTTCTACCGGACGGTCGAGCCGGCGGCGCTGCTCGCCGGCGCGCGCCGCGGGATCGAGTCGGCCTACCGCAAACGCGGTCGCACCGCGCCGACGTTCGCGAGCGCCCCGCGCGGCGGCGAGACGCTGGCGCAAATCGTCGCCACCATCGACGCTGCGCGCGCAGGCGGCGTTCTGTCGGAGACCGACCTCACGTTCGCCGCGCTGGACGGGATGGCGCACGCCGCCGGCGACCGCTACACGACGTTCATGACCCCGAAGGACCTGCGCAGCTTCCAGGAGCCGCTCAACCCCGCGCGCATCTTCGGGATCGGCGTGCTGCTGCAGCGCGACGACGCGACGAAAGACGTCGGCGCCTTCTACGTCGCGCCGGGGACGCCGGCCGACGGTGCCGGCGTGCGCAACGGCGACATCTTCGAAACGATCGACGGCAAGAGCGTGCACGGCCTGGACGTCCAGCACGTGCGCGCGCTGCTGCTCGGCCGCGCGGGAACGGTCGTCCATGTGCGCGTGCTGCGCGACGGCACCGCGCACGAGGAGTTCACCATCACCCGCGCCGAGGTGCACGCACCGACCGTCTACCAGAAGCTGCTGCCGAACGGGATCGGGTACATCGCGGTCGGCGTCTTCGGCGAGCCGACGGCCAAGGAGTTCGGCGCCGCGATCCGCCACCTGCAGCAGCAGAACGCGCGCGCGTACGTGATCGACCTGCGCAACAACGGCGGCGGCTACGTCAACGCCGCCGTCGCGATCGCCGGGCACTTCATCCACTCCGGACCGATCGTCTCCGTCGCGGCGCGCTCGGGGACGACCGAGTTCGATGCCGACGCAAAGGCCGACGTGACGCATCCGGTCGCCGTGCTCGTCAACCACTATTCGGCATCCGCTTCGGAGATCACCGCCGGCGCGTTGCAGGACGCGGGCGTTGCGACGCTGGTCGGCAGCCGCACGTACGGCAAAGGCGTCGTCCAGGAGCTGACCTACAACACCGACGGCTCGGCGATGAAGGTGACGACCGCGCGCTATCTGACGCCGCGCAATCGCACGATCGACGGCATCGGTCTCGTCCCCGACGTCACCGTCCAGGAGAACGCGCACGCGCGCTTCGGCGATCCCGCCGCCGACGCCCAGCTCGCCGCCGCGATCGGCGTCGTCCAGAGCAAAGCGCGCCTCTGATCCGCAACCGCGCGCTCCTGCTCCTGACGGTGCTGGTCTGGGGCTACAACTGGGTCCCGCTCAAGATCGCGGCGATCGCGATCGATCCGTGGTGGTTCGGTGCCTGGCGCGTCGGCGGCGGCGCGCTCACGCTGTTCGCCGTGCTGGTCCTCGCACGGCGCGAGATGGGGCCGCCGCCGGGACGCGCGTTCATCTGGATCGCCCTCACCCAGGTCGCCGGGCTGGTGGGCTTCTCGACGCTCGCCCTGCACTTCGGCGGCGTCGCCAACGTGACGGCGCTCATCTTCACGATGCCGGTGTTCACGGCGATCTTTGCGTACGCGGTGCTCGCCGAGCGGCTCTCGCCGGGCCGGATCGCCTGGCTGATCGTCGCGGCGGCGGGTATCGTCGTCGTCGCCTCGGGGATCCGCGGCCGCAGCGAGATCGAGGGCGCGGTGCTCGCCGCGTGCGGCGGCGCGTCGTGGGCGCTGGGCAACGTGCTGCAGCGGCGTGCGGCATACCGCATCGACCTGCTCCGCCTAGTCGCCTGGCAGCAGCTCGTCGCGACGGTGCCGCTGGTCGTCCTCGCGCTCGCGCTCGGTCGTCCGGTCGCGCACCTCGATCCCGGCGTCGTCACCGCCGCGGTGTTCGCGGCGATCGTCGGCAGCGGCGTCGCGTGGCTCTGGTGGGGGAACGCGCTCGCCGCCCTGCCCGCCAACACCGTCGCCCTGGCGTCGTTCGCGATCCCGGTGATCGCGACGCTGAGCGCGTGGCTGCAGCTCGGCACCGCGCCGCCGCCGCTGACCGCGCTCGGCCTGGCGATCGTCGTCCTCGGGCTCAGCGGCAGCGTGCTCTTGGGACGCCGGGACGGTCAGGCCGCGAGCATCAGCGTCGCCTCACCGGCCGGCGTGACCCGCGCGCGCACGTAGCGCTTGAGCGTCGACAGGCGGAGTCGCCGCCTATGAGGGCACCGGGGTACCATCGATACGGTGCTGCACGGGAGCAACCGGAACGGTGACGCGACGCCCGAGGCGAACGCGTCACCCTCCTAGCAGGCTAGCTACTCGAAGCGCAGCGCGCTGATCGGGTCGAGCATGGCGGCCTTACGTGCCGGCCAGTAGCCGAAGAAGACGCCGACCGCGGCGCTGAACGCCAGCGCGAGCAGCACCGCGGAGACCGAGACGCTCGAAGGCCAGTGCGCGAAGACTGCGATCGACGCGGCGCCCGCGATCCCGAAGACGACGCCGAGCGCGCCGCCGCCGGTCGAGAGCACGACCGCTTCGATGAGGAACTGGCGCAGGATCGCGGCGCTGCGCGCGCCGAGGGCGACGCGCAGCCCGATCTCACGGGTGCGCTCGGTGACCGAGACCAGCATGATGTTCATGATCCCGATCCCGCCGACGAGCAGCGATACCGCCGCCACGGCGGCGAGCAGCAGCCCGAGGATCGATGCGGTCGCCGACGCGGCCTGCGCGATGTCTTGCAGGTTGCGCACCTGGAAGTCGTCCGCTTTCCCGCTGACGATCCCGTGGCGCTGTTCGAGCAGTCCGGTGATCTGTGACTGCACGGACTCGATATGGTCGCCGTCGACCGCCGAGACCATCAGCGTGCTGATCGTCGTGCCGCCGGTCAGGCGCTCGAGCGCCGAGGTGTAGGGGATCTGCGCGGTATCGTCCTGATCTTGTCCCGCGCCGCTCTGGCCTTTCGCGCTGAGCAGCCCGATCACGGTGAACGGGACGCCCCGAACGAGCACGGTCTGTCCGACCGGATCGCTGCCGTCGGGGAACAGCTGCCGCACGACGGTCTGTCCGAGCACGACGACCTTCGCCGCTTCGTCGGTCTCGGTCTGCGAGAAGAAACGCCCGCTCGAGACGTCCCAGCTGCGCACGGCGGTATAGGTCGGCGCGACGCCGGTCACCGTCGTCTGCCAGTTCTGTCCGCCGGTGACGAGCTGCGCGCGCACGGTGACGGACGGCGAGACCGCGCTCACGCCGGGCAGCTTCGCGATCGCGAGGCCGTCCTGCACGGTAAGTGTCGACGCGCCGCCGAGGCCGGTGCGCGCACCGCTGGTCTGAACGCTGCCCGGGATGACGATGACCAGGTTCGAGCCGAGCCCGTTGATCTGATTCGCCACCGACGTCTTTGCGCCGGTCCCGATCGCGACCGTGACGATCACCGCCGCGACGCCGATCACGACGCCGAGCATCGTGAGCAGCGAGCGCGACCGATTGCGGACCAGCGCCTGCAGCGCGAGTCGCAGGGTCTGCGTCAGGCTGATCATACGAGTGCCTTCTCCCGAACAGGTTCGTCGGAGACGATGTTGCCGTCACGGAACATGACCATCCGGCGCGCGTGCGCGGCGACGTCCGCTTCGTGCGTGACGAGCATGACGGTCATCCCGCGTTCGATGTTGAGCCGCTGGAAGAGCGCCATCACGTCCTCGGAGGACGCGGTGTCGAGCGCGCCGGTCGGCTCGTCGGCGAGGACCAGCTGCGGCCGGTTCACGATCGAGCGTGCGATCGCGACGCGCTGCTGCTGCCCGCCCGAGAGCTGGTTCGGCTGGTGCTGCGCGTACCGCGCGAGCCCGACCGCATCGAGTGCCTCCATCGCCGCGCTGTGGCGCTCCTTCGCCCGGACGCCGGCGTAGATCATCGGCAGCTCGACGTTCTCCAGCGCGGTCGTGCGCGGCAGCAGGTTGTAGGACTGGAACACGAAGCCGAGTGCGCGCGAGCGCAGGTCGGCGAGCGCGTCCGCGTCGAGCGCGGAGACCTCGTGGCCGGCGAAGTGATACGTGCCGGCGGTCGGGCGGTCGAGCAGGCCGACGATGTGCATGAAGGTGGACTTTCCGGACCCCGATGGGCCCATCACCGCGACAAACTCGCCGGGATCGATGGTGAGGTCGACGCCCCGCAAGGCGACGACGTCCTCACCACCCTCGATGTTGTAGACCTTGCGCAGATTGTGCACCTCGACGACCGGGGTCATGACTACCCTCCCGGACCGCGGCCACCACCGCCGCCGCCGCCGCGCTGGCTGCCCGAGAGCGGGTTGCTGACCGCCGCGCCGCGCGAGGCGCCTGATGCGCTCCGGTTGTCGCCGGTCACGACCTGATCGGTCGCGCTCAGCGTCCCGCGCAGCGGCGTCACCGACGCTTGCGTCGCGCCGACCAGGCCGACTTTGACCGGAACCGGTAGCAGCTTGCCGCCGCGCAGGACGAAGATCCGCCCCGTCGCGCCCGACGTCACCGCGCCGCCGCTCGACGCGTTGGTCGCGCCCCACGGCGATGCCGACGCGCTGCCCGACTGCGACCCAGACTGTGGTGCTGCACTCGACCGCGACCCGGACTGTGGTGCTGCGCTCGACTGCGACGCGCCGGTCGTCCCGTTCGTGCGGTTGCCACGCGGGCTCCGCGAGAACGCGCCTGCCGGAGGCGAGTAGCTGAAGGCTGCCAGCGGCACGATCGTCGCACCGTCGACGTGCGCGACGGTGGCCGTCGCGTTCGCGGTCATCCCAGGGCGCAGCGCGCCGTCCGCGTTGTCGACGTAGACGACGACGGTGTAGGTGACGACGTTCGAGACGGTCGTCGGGTTCTGCCGAACCTGCGCAACGCGCGCCGTGAAGGTGCGGTTGGGGTAGGCCAGCACGCTGAACGAGACCGTGTCGCCGCTTGCGACGCGGCCGATATCCGGCTCGCCGACCGCGAGGTCGAGTTCCATCTTGGCGAGATCCTGCGCGATGGTGAACAGCGTCGGCGTCGTCAGCGAGGCGGCGACGGTCTGGCCGACCGAGACCTGCCGCGAGATCACCGTGCCGTTGACCGGCGAGGTGATGATCGTGTGCTGAATGTTCGTCTCCGCGGTCTTCACCAGCGCTTGCTGGATCCCGATCGCCGCGACGCCGGCCTGATGTGTCGCGGCCTGGCTCTGCGCGGTGGCGCCCGAGACGCCGGCTTGCGCCGACGCCGCCGACTCTTGCGCGTTCGCCTGCGTGATCTGCGCCTGCGAGGCTTGCGCCTGTGCCTGCGCTTGCGTCACGGCGGTGCGCGCCGAGTCGAGCGCGCTCTGGGCGCCGATTTCGGTCGACTTGTCCGTGTCGGCCTGGCTCTGTGCGATGTAGCCCTGCGCGAGCAGTTGGTTGTCGCGCGTGACGGTCTGCTGCGCGAGCACGAGCGCACTCTGCGCCTTGGTGACGTTCGTCTGCGCGGTCGCGATCGCCGCGGTCGAGGCCTTCGCGGTCGCCTTGGCGACC
>CALEOJ010000215.1 GCA_937910425.1 uncultured candidate division WPS-2 bacterium | reverse complement strand
CAGCGCGCCAACGTCAGCGCCGCGGCGAGCGGTACCGCCGCCTCGGCGGCACAGATCCCGATCGCGCAGGCGAGGACCGACGAGGCCGCCGCGCCGTCGCGCGTCGCGAACAAGCGCAACGCCGCCGTTGCGGCGGAATCGCAAGCCGACGCGATGGCCGACCAAGTACGCATCGCCGAGCTCGCCCTGCGCGATACGCGCATCACCGCCCCGGTCGACGGCTGGATCTCGGCGCGCAACGCCGCCGACGGCCAGATGCTGACGCCCGGCCAAGCGGTCGTCACGATCTCGCCCGCCGACCGCATCTTCGTCACCGCCAACTATAAGGAGACCCAGATCCACCGCATCCGCCCCGGGATGCCGGTCGAGATCTCCGTCGACGCCTGCGGCGGCGCGAAGGTCCGCGGCACCGTCGTCGGCTTCGCTCCGGTCGCGCAGAACGCGCTCTCCTCGCTCCCGACGCTCTCGGCGCCGACCAACTTCGTGAAGGTCGCGCAGCGCGTCCCGATCCGGATCGCGCTGCCGCGCGCCACCGGCGCTTGCGTGTTCCGCCCGGGCACGGCCGTGGAAACGTCCGTGATCGCGAATTGAAAATAAGAAGAGGCGGCCCACGCGTACGTTCGCGGGCAACCTCCCCTTGTCTCCCCGTCAATGTTGATGGGGCAATTCCCTGGCCAGCCTATCAGCAGCGGAAAGCATCCGGAAGCTTTCGCTGCGTTGCCATACCTAAAGGGTTACTGGTGGAAGACCCGGCTTCATCCGTAACTCCTCTCGAAAGCGAAGCGCCCCCCGCTCAAAGCTCTCCTCGGGCGGGGGAGGTCGCCAAACTACGGCGGGCCCGGCCCCCCTCCATTCCGCGTCGCGCGACAGGAGTTCAGCGTGGCGCCGGTAAGGTCTGGGCAATGGGCCGCGCGTTGCCTTTCCGCGGCTTGCCTCGTCCCTCGATGGCTCCGTGGGTGGTGGGGGAGCATTGCGGCCGCGGCTGCCGCTTTGTGGTCGACCGGTGCTGAACGGACACGAGCAGGACCACGGTCTGACGCTGCAGCGGTTTTATGAGATCGCCATCGAGGCGCGTCAGGCCGAGGTCGACGCCGCGCTCGCGCGATTCCCGGCGTCGGCTCGAATCCGAAACCCCATTGCGATCGGACTCCGCGCAATGAAGGCCGTAGCGAGCGGCGACGCACCCGGGGGGCTCGCTCTGCTGAAGCGCGCGGTCGCGCACAGCGAGGGTCATGTCCGCGAGTATCTTTTGGAATTGCTCGTTCCGCTACTGCTGAATACCAATCAGATCGCGGACGCCGAAGAGGCGTTGGCGCTGGTCGAAGACACCGTGCCCGAGTTGATCCCGGCCTTTGCAGCGTCCCGTGCATGGCTCGCGGCGCGGCAAGGCGACGACAGCACGAGTGTGTTGTGGGCGACGGAAGCGCTCATGACGGGACGCGCGGTCGACCAGCCGTATATCATTGGTCGAGTCGTCCAGCGGACGGCCATGGCGGCATTCTACCGCGAGGATTTCGCCGAGGCGCAAGACCGCGCGCTCGAAGCGGCTCGATCGTACGAGCGGTTGGAATCCCATCGAAATGCAGCGGTTTGCTACTCGATCCTGTGCGTCATCGCGCAGGATTGGGTCGGCGACCCGGACGTTGCGCGGTACCATGCGCGTCGCATGACGATGAGCGCCCACCTCGCGGGCGATCTGTCGCTCGAGAATTGGGGAGTTCTCGCGCAGCTCGATATTGCCGCCGAAGGCGGCGATACGCGGCGCGCCGCATCGCTGCGCGGTCGCCTCGCGGCGAACAAGCTCAACGAACAGTACTACCTCGAGCGGTTCACGTACGGAATCGTTGAAGTACTCGCCCACGGCTGGGAAGGGCGCTTCGATCTCGCGCGGATCGGGCTGATGTCTCTCCGCAACAAAGACGATCTTTCACTGTCGGAGCGAGCATTGTGCGACGTCCTGCTCTCGATCGTCGCGCTGTCGAACGGGAACGCCGAACTCGCGCGCCGGCTTGCGCGCCGAACGCTCAGCCAGACGTCGGAACGGTCCGGCAAAGAGCCGCTGTTCGATTCGCGCCGCCGGCGGATCGCGCGCATCCTCGGCGCCGCCGTCTGTATCATCCTGCGCGATACCGTGCGCGGTCGCCGCGCGTTGACGCGGTCGATCGACCCCGAGCAGCGGTTCGCGCCGCTTATCGATGCTTCAGGGATGGATGAGGAGCGCGCGCCCGCATTGATGCGCGGGTATGCCAAGTTCCTGAATCGCGCATGTGCGATCGCGAACACCGCGCGTCCGTCGCACGGCTTAACGGGAGCTGAACTCGAGGTCCTGCGCGCCCTGCCCGCCGGAATGACACTCGGGACGCTCGCGGCATCGCTTGGTAAGTCGAGGAAGACTGTCGAGCGACAAGTGGGCAACATTTACGCGAAACTGCACGTCGGCAATCGGGCGCAGGCGATACAGCGGGCGCGCGAACTGGGAATTCCCTGAAGATGCTAGCGAGCAAAAAGCCGCGTCACGGCGCGGCTTTTCGGAGGGAATGAGGCATACGCCTCATGCGCGGCGGCGGTCCCGAGGATATGCTCTGGTCACTTCCGCTGCTCACCACCTTTGGAGAGAGCCATTTATGGACGTCAGCCAGCTCGCATATGCCCTGGTCCACTCGCTGTTCGCGCTCATCGGCCAGCCCGGTCTTCCCCCGCTCGGCTTGTAAGCGCCATCATGTATCAGCTCGCAACCGACGGGTATCCCGTCGACCAGACCCGGCTGTTCATTGCGTCGTGCACCTCGATGCTCCCGACCGCCGAGAACATGAACCTCGTGCGCTCCGCGACGAAGCTCGTGCGCAGCGTGCTCGAAGGCGCCGACATCAAGCCGCTTCGTGACCTCATCCATCGCGCCGAGGCGTGGTGCAGCGACGTCGACGACGTGCTCGCCGCTGCCGGACAGGCCGTCATCGACGAGATGCAGGGCGTGTCGCGCGGAAGCCTTCACGATGCCGTACGCCGGGTCGCGCAGATCGAACGTGACGTGTTCGCCGGCGTTCGCCGCGACATGGAAGGCACCGTCCGCGCGGCATTCGCCGGCTAGCAGACGGACCGCACGATGCGCGACCACGACGACCTGTACGAAGCGCCGCATTCGGGCCGCGCGCACATCGCAGCGCTGCTCGACGAGCGGCGCGGGCGTATCGCCGACGACATCGTCGCGCGTTTGCGCCGCTGCGACGAGATCATGGTCTCGCCGATCGTGGTTCGCACCCTCGTCCACGCACTGGCTCGTTCGATCGCCGAGAGCTCGCCCGAGATCCTCGTGCACTGGTCGCGCATGGTCCATCACGCGTACCCCGCCCCGGTCGTCGTCGCGATGATCGATACCGCCTGCGAGGTCACCGAAGAGCTCGCGCACGATGAGCACGGTGACGTCGCGATGATCGTCGTGTTCCTTGAAATCGTACGCTCCAGCGCCGTTACCCTGGTCGTGCACGATCTGCCCTCGCTGACCGGCGAACCGGCGATGCACACCGCTACCGAGTCGCTGCTCGCGATGCTCCGCGCTCGCGACGACGCGACCTGCACCCACTCCCGCGCCACCGGCGATTGGTCGCGCCGCATCGCGCTGCGGATGGGCTTCGGCGCCGAGATGACCGATCGGGTCGCGAAGGCGGGCGTCCTGCACGACATCGGCAAGATCCGGGTCCCGGACGCGATCCTGTTCAAACCGGGCCCGCTCGACGAGTCGGAGTGGGTGATCATGAAGCGGCACGCCGAGTCCGGCGCCGAGATCCTGGCCCAGATCCCCGCGCTCGCCGTCTACGCGCCGATCGTCGCCAGCCACCACGAGTGGTTCGACGGCCGCGGTTATCCGTGCGGCTTGCAGCGCGACGAGATCTCGCTCGAGGCGCGCGTCGTCGCCGTCGCGGACTCGTTCCACGCGATGACGTCCGAACGGCCCTATCGCCGGCCGCTCTCGTACGGCGAAGCGATCGCGGTCCTCGGGGCCGGTCGCGGGACCCAGTGGGATCCCGAGATCACCAACGTGATGATCGCGCTGGCGGCGGAAGACCGGAACAGTTCCGCCGACGCAAACCTCACCGCGCTCTCGACGTCGTTCTTCGGCGACCGGCTGCGCAGCGGACAGATATCGCGCGACCTCCGCGATGTGAGCTGAGCCCCGGTCCTTAGAGCGCTTCGAGCAGCATCCGCAGCGTCGGGAGCTGCTCCGCCGCCGTTCGCGCCGGGAGGTCGATCGTGATCCGCCCCTCGCCGAACCGGAACTTGTTCTTCGTGATCGACTGGAGCTTCGCGATCGAGGCCGGATCGAGCCGAAAGCCGCTGCCGACGCCGAGCGTGAGCCGCTGCTCGTTGATGACGACGCGGGTCACCCCGACCTTGAGCGCCATGACGCGCAGTCCCGTGATCTCGACCAGCGCGTCGAACTCCGGCGGCGTCGGCCCGAAGCGGTCTCGCACCGAGGCGACCGTTTCCTCGACCTGGGCCAGCGTCCGCGCCGCCGCGAGCTGCTGGTAGATCGCGATCTTCTGGGAGACTTGCGGGATGTAGTCGTCGGGGACGTAGGCGTCGAGCTTGACGTCGATCACCGCCTCGCGCGCGTCCTTGGCCGCGTGGGCGACCCCCTTGCGGTCGGCGATCGCTTCGGCCAGCAGCTGCACGTAGGTCTCGAAACCGACCGCGCCGATGAACCCTGACTGCGCTGCGCCGAGCAAATTGCCGGCGCCGCGGATCTCGAGGTCGCGCATCGCGATCTGGAGCCCGCTGCCCAGGTGGGTGAACTCGCGGATCGCCTCGAGCCGCGCCTTCGCCTCCTCGGACAGCGCCTTGTGCGCCTGGTAGAGCAGGAACGCGTAGGCCTGATGGTTCGAGCGACCGACGCGCCCGCGCAGCTGGTAGAGCTGCGCCAGCCCGAACTTGTCCGCGTCGTTGATGACGATCGTGTTCACGTTGGGGATGTCGATCCCGTTCTCGATGATCGTGGTCGAGACGAAGATGTCGATCTCGCCGTCGATGAAGCGGCTCATGATCGGCTCGATCTCGTGCTCGCGCATCTGGCCGTGACCGACCGCGACGCGCGCTTTCGGAACGAGCTGCTCGAGCGCGCGCGCGATGCCGTAGATCGACTCGATCCGGTTGTGGACGTAGTACACCTGTCCGCCGCGGTCGATCTCGTTCACGATCGCACGCTGCACGACCGCGTCCGACGCGGGCACGACGACGGTCTTGATCGACATGCGGTTCTTCGGCGCGGTCTGGATCAGCGAGAGATCGCGCACGCCCATCAGCGACATCTGCAGCGTGCGCGGGATCGGCGTCGCGGAGAGCGTCAAGACGTCGACGGTCGCCTTGAGCTGCTTGAGGCGCTCCTTGTGCATCACGCCGAAGCGCTGCTCCTCGTCGACGACGATGAGCCCGAGGTCGCGGAACACGACGTCCTTCTGCAGGATCCGATGGGTGCCGACGACGACGTCGACTTTCCCCTCGGCGAGCGCGTTGAGGATCGCCTGCGCTTCTTTCTTGGTCTTGAACCGCGAGAGCTCTTCGATCCGCAGCGGGAACGAGGCGAAGCGAGCCGTGAACGTGCGATGATGCTGCGAGGCGAGCAGGGTGGTCGGGCAGAGCACCGCGACCTGCTTCTGGTCGGCGACCGCCTTGAAGATCGCGCGCACGGCGACCTCGGTCTTGCCGTAGCCGACGTCGCCGCACACGAGGCGGTCCATCGGCTTGGGCGCCTCCATGTCGTGCTTCGCGTCGTCGATCGCCTTCGCTTGATCGGGGGTCGGTTCGTACGGGAACGACTCCTCGAGCTCGGCTTGCCACGGCGTGTCCGGAGCGAACGCGTGCCCGCGCGCGACCTCGCGCTCCGCGTACAGCTCGACCAGCCCTTCGGCGATCGCCGCAAGCTTCTCGGAGACGCGCGTCTTGGTGCGCGCCCAGTCGGCGCCCCCCATCCTGGAGAGCCGCGGCGCGGCGCCTTCGCTCGCGCTGTACTTCGTGACCTGATGCATCTGGTGGACGGGCACCAGCATGCGGTCCGTCCCGGCGTACTTCAGATCGAGATAGTCGCCCCTGGCGTCGAGCACCGTCTCGGTGCGCAGTCCGAGGTACTGTCCGATCCCGTGCACGGCGTGCACGACGTAGTCGCCGACCTTGAGGTCGGAGAGGGTGACCGGGACGCCTTCCTTCACCGCGCGCAGCTTCACGCGCTTGGCGGGCTGCCCGTAGATCTCGCGGTCGCCCAGGACGTGCAGGTGCAGCGCCGGGATCGAGAAGCCGCTCTCGATCGACCCTTGGTCGACGTACACCGTCCCCGTCTTGCGCATCATCGCGACGCCGTCGGTGCCGGCGGCCCGCAGGTGGACCAGCGCCGCCGAACGTTCGACGGTGACGTTCGCGGCGCGCACGATCTCGGCGAGGCGCGAGGCGCCGGTTGCGACCAGCCACACCGTGTCGCCGGCGGCGACCCACTCGCGAACCTGCGCGGTGAACAGTTCGATGCGGCGGTTGAAGTGCTCGGCCGGACGCGTCTCCAGCACGAACGCGTCGACGGCGCGCGGCAGCCAGGCGAGATCGCCGGCTTCGATCCCGCCCGTCATCGTCAGGACGCGCCGTGCGGCGAGCCGCGCGCGATGGTCGGCCAGCCGCGGGTACGGCGCGATCACGTCGGCCAGCAGCGCTTCGCCGACCTCGTCGTCGCGAACGTCCAGCTCGCCGGAGTCGACGCCCGCCATCAGCGCCTCGGCGCCGCGCGCGCGCTCCTCGTCGAGACCGTGCTCGACCGTCTCGAGCATGCCGGGTTCTTCGAGGACGATCAGCGCGTCGCCGTGGAGGTAGTCGAGGATCGTCGCCTGCTCGTCGTAGGCGAGCGCGAGCCACGGCTCGGGGACGTCGGCTCCACCGGCAAGATACGCGCGCAGCGCCGAGATCACGTTCGCTTCGCCGGCCGCGCGCGCCAGCACGTTCTCGCGCAGCGCTTCGTCGCGCAGGATCTCGAACCACGGCGTGATCGCGACCGCGTCGAGCGTCCCGGTCGAGCGCTGCGACTGCAGGACGAACGGGCGGATCGACTCGACGTCGTCGCCGAAGAACTCGACGCGTACCGGGTGCTCCGCGGTGGCGGGGAACACGTCCAGAATCCCACCGCGCACCGCGTACTCGCCGGCCGCGCTCACCACGTCGACGCGCGCGTACCCGAGGCGATAGAGCTGCTCGAGCGTCGTCTCCCAACCGGCGCTCTCGTTCGCGCGCAGATGGAACGACGCGTGCTCGAACACGCTGCGCGGGATGACGTACTGCCGCAGCGCGGCGACCGGCGCGACGATCACCTGCGGTTTGCGCGCGCACATCTCGGCGAGCAGCGTCATCCGCGCGCTGCGCTCCGAAGGCGATTCGATCGCCCCCAGGGTCTCGTCGCGCGCGCGCAGCAGGGCGACCGTCTCGGTCGCGTTCGCGCCGAGGTAGTAGGTGAGGTCGGTGAAGGTCCGCTCGGCGACGTCGGTCGTCGGGACGACGACGAAGATCTGGCCTCGCAGAACGTTGTGCAGCGCCGCCAGCAGGTACGGGCGGGCCGTGCTCGTCGTCTCGTGGAGCGCGAAGGCCAGCCCGCGCCCGGCCAGCGGCGTGCGGAGCCGCTCGATCAGCTCGGCGAGCGGACGAGAGGAAGCAGGGAGAGCTCGGACGAGGCTCGGCGCGAGGGCAGCTTCAGGCACGGCCATCAAGTCTACCACGATGAGCTGTAGCTCAAGGTGCCAGGATGGCGGCGGTTCTTCAACGGCGGGTCCACGTGCAATTCGCACGATCAGGCACGGGGCCGAGCAGTCGCGGAGTGTAACGCAGCGAGTGGCTCGTCGGGGCGTCCGTGAATTGTGGTGAGCGTTGGTGCCCTGACGCTGGCACAGCGTCGCGGGAGAATGACCTCGTGGCATCGCGCTTCGATGGCCAGCTCCGATGGCTGCACAGAGTCCGGCTCTATCCGACCTGCGCGCAGGAACGCGCGCTGTTCACGATGCTGCGCGTCACCCGCGAGCTCTACAACGCGCTGCTCCAGCAGCGTCGCGACGCCTGGACGACTCGCCGCGTCTCGCTGCCGAGCCGCGAACAGTACGCGCAGCTCACCGAACTGCGCGAGGTCGAGCCGCGTTTCGCCGCCGTCTATCGCGAGTGCCAGGATGCGGTTCTGCGCCGTTTGGACTTAGCGTTTGCCGCATTCTTCCGGCGGGTGAAACACGGCGAGACGCCAGGGTTTCCGCGCTTCAAGCCGGCCGCGCGCTGGAATCAACTGGAGTTTCCGCACGGCGACCGCGCGCTTAAGTTCGACACGGTGCAAGGGCGGGTTCGCGTGCCGGGGTGTCGGATCGATTCGGCTCCGCAAGGGGCGGGTCGTGCCGGAGTTCGGGCGCGCAGAAGCAGAGTACGCTGCTCGCACGGTGATCGAGGTCGACGCCAGATACAGTTCGCAGACGTGTGCCGCGTGCGGGCATGTCTGCAAGGAAAGCCGGGAGGGGCCGTTCTTTGCCTGCGTTCGCTGCGGCCATGAGGCCGACGCGGACGTGAATGCAGCTCAGGTCATTCTCCTGCGGGCGGAGTCGCCGCCCATGAGTGCACCGGGCACCGCTCGGGGCAGGCAGCACGATGCGGCCTGACCACGCTCACGACGAATCGATGTCCGAACCGAAGCCGACCGACTACCGCTGGAGCCTGAACCTTCCGAAGACGGATTTTCCGATGCGGGCCGACCTTGCGAAACGCGAGCCCGATCGGGTTCGGTGGTGGGCCGAGCACGGCACATACCTGCAGCGCCTGGCTCGGAACCGGGCCGAGGGCGGCGCGCCGTTCGTCCTGCACGACGGGCCGCCGTACGCCAACGGCGATCTGCACATGGGGACCTTCCTCAACCGCGTCCTGAAGGATACGCTGGTCAAGATCCACTTGCTCGACGGCGAGTACTCCGACTTCGTCCCCGGCTGGGACATGCACGGCTTGCCGATCGAGATGGAGACGCTCAAGCATCTCAAGCTCGACTTCCGCCGGGCGGACCCGATCGAACTGCGCCGCGCCTGCCGCGAGCGCGCCTTGTATTGGATGAACCGCCAGCGCGAGCAGATGCTGCGCATGGGAACGTTCGGACGCTTCGACGACCCGTACATGACCCTCGCACCGGCGTTCGAGGCGACGATCGTCGAGACGCTCGCCGATCTGGCTGAGAGCGACTACCTCTACAAGGGCTTGCGCTCGACGCTGTGGTGCGTGTACGACGAGACCGCGCTCGCTGAAGCCGAGATCGAGTACAAGGACCACACTTCCCCCTCGGTCTACGCGCGATTCCGCGCGAGCGACGCGCAGCGCAAGGCGCTCCTCGAGGCGTTCGGGCTCGACGACGACGGGACGCCACTCTCGGTCGCGATCTGGACGACGACGCCGTGGACGCTCCCGGCGAACGTCGCGATCGCGCTCAAGCCGGACGCGACGTACGGCGTCTACCGCGCCGGCGACGAAGACGTGATCGTCGCGCAATCGCTCGCTTCGTCCGTCATCGCGCGGCTGGAAAAAGGCGAAGGGACGTTGCGCGCGGAGGCGCCGGGGAGCGCGCTCGAGCGGTTCGCGGTGCGGCATCCGTTCCTGGACCGTGACTCGCTGATCGTGCTCGCCGACTACGTCGAGCTCGAGACCGGGACCGGCGCGGTGCACACCGCGCCCGGACACGGCGCCGACGACTTCGAGACCGGCGTCCGCTACGGCTTGCCGATCATCAATCCGGTCGACGCAGCGGGACGCTTCACCGCCGAAGCCGGGCCGTATGCCGGTATGCACATCTTCGAAGCGAACGCGCGCATCGTCGAGGATCTGCGCGCGTCGGGCGCGCTGATCTCGGCCGAGTCGTACGAGCACAGCTACCCGCACTGCTGGCGCTGCAAGAACCCGGTCATCTTCCGCGCGACCGCGCAGTGGTTCATCGGGATGGACCGGCACGGGCTGCGCGAGCGCGCCGAGCGCGCGGTGCACACCGTGCGCTGGCTTCCGGAGTGGGGCGAGAACCGCATGTCGCAGATGGTGGGAAACCATCCGGAGTGGTGTGTCTCGCGCCAGCGCGTGTGGGGGACGCCGATCCCGGCCGTCGTCTGCACGGGCTGCAACGAGGCACGGCTCGATCCCCTGCTCGCGCGGTCGCTTGCGAAGGCGATGCGCGGGCGTTCGTTCGACGAGGGCAACGCGTCCGATCTGTGGTGGACCGAGCCGCTCGAGACGTTCGCACCGCCGGGGATGGCGTGCGCGGGCTGCGGCGGGACGGCGTTCCGCAAAGAGCACAACATCGTCGACATCTGGTTCGAGTCGGGCGTCACCTGGCGCGCGGTGCTCGTCGAGCGCGGGATGAAGTTCCCGGCCAGCGCCTACCTCGAAGGCGGCGACCAATACCGCGGCTGGTTCCGTTCGAACTTGATCACCTCGGTCGCGACGCGCGACGTCGCGCCGTACGAGCAGGTGATCTCGTACGGATGGGTGGTCGATCAGCACGGTCACGCGATGCACAAATCGGCCGGCAACTACATCGCAGCCGACGAAGCGATCGAGAAGTACGGCGCCGACCTGCTGCGGCTCTGGTCAGCCTCGACGGACGTTTTGAACGGCGACGTGCGCCTCGGTGCGGCGCTGCTCGACAACGTCGCGAACGTCTACAAGAACCTGCGCTTCCGGCTGCGCTACTTCCTGAGCTCGCTCGACGGGCTCACCCGCGCCTCGATCGTCACGCGCGAGCGAATGGAGCCGATCGACCGCCTCGCGCTCGGCGCGCTGGCCGCGCTGTCGGCACGGGTGACCGCCGCGTACCGGCGCTTCGACCTGCACGACGCCTACGTGGCGCTCCAGCAGTTCGACAAGGAAGACCTCTCCGCGTTCTACGTCGACGTGCTCAAGGACCGGCTCTATTCATCGGCGCCCAATGCGCCGCGCCGCCGCAGCGCGCAGTCGGCGCTGCTCGAGATCTTCCGCACGATGTGCGTCCTGCTGGCGCCGATCCTCTCGTTCACCGCGGAAGAAGCCTGGCAACACCTCTCGGACGATCTGCGCGGCGCCGACGAGTCCGTCTTCGACCTCGTCCTGCCGCGGATCGCGGAGCTCGACGAGGACGCGCTCGCGGCGTGGGCGCTGCTCAAGGAGCTACGCGCGCAGGTCGCCGCGAGCGAAGGCGTGCGCGACTTCCAGCTCGACGCAAAGGTCGACGTGCAGCAGCCGTTCTACGACCGCTTCGTCGCGCTCGGCGACAACCTGCGCGAAGCGCTCGTCGTCTCGTCGCTGCGCGGCCTGGGCCTTTCGTCGAACGGCACCGCAACCGTCGTCGTCGTCCCCGCCGCAGGCGAGAAGTGCCAGCGCTGCTGGAAGTACCTCCCGCTCAACACCGATCCCGACCACCCAACCCTCTGCGAAAGCTGCGCCACGATCGTGCGGGGTCTAGAAAAGCCCGCCTGACCGCGTCGTTGTCAGGGCGTCGAACGCCTCATCAGTGTCACGCTGAGCGTCCCTCATTGTCACCCTGAGCTTGTCGAAGGGTGCGCCACGATCGTCGCCGGTCATGCTTCGACAAGCTCAGCATGACAATGGGCCGGTAGGCACGCCTTCCAACAAGCTCATTTGAAACGCTCCCGATCAGTGCGTAAAGAGGAATGAAGACGGAGGAGAAGACGATGAAGCGACGTCGATTATCGCCGGTCATGCTTCGACAAGCTCAGCATGACAATGGGAGGTGCGCCACGATCGTCGCTGGTCATGCTTCGACAGGCTCAGCATGACAATGGAGGGAGCGCCTCGGTTGAGGGTTGTGGGTCAGACGCCCATGCGGAGGGCGGCTTCGCTGAGGACGGGTTCCGGTAGCCGGCCGATCGCGGCGGTGGTGAAGGCTTCGGTGCTTGCGGGTGAGGTGTCGTCGAGGTCGGCGGTGCGGGGGCCGGCGGCTAGGGTTTCGGCGATGGCGCGTTCGATGCGCGCGGCGGCGTCGTCTTCGCCGAGAGAGAAGCGCGCTAGGAGCGCGGCGGAGAGGATCGCGGCGGCGGGGTTTGCGATCCCGCGGCCGGCGATGTCGGGGGCGGTGCCGCTGATCGGCTCGTAGAGCCCGAAGCCGCGCTCGTTCGGGCCCGCGCCGAGGCTGGCGCTGGGCGCGGTGCCGATCGTGCCGGTGATCATCGCCGCCTCGTCGGAGAGGATGTCGCCGAACATGTTCTCGGTGACCAGCACGTCGAACGCGCGCGGGTCGCGGACGAGCTGCATCGCCGCGTTGTCGACCAGCATGTGGACGAGCGTCACGTCCGGGTAGTCGCGTGCGACCTCGTTCACGATGCGGCGCCAGAGCTGCGAGCTGACCAGAACGTTGGACTTGTCGACGGAGGTCACGTGCTTGCGCCGCGCGCGCGCCAGGTCGAACGCGAAGCGGGCGATGCGCTCGATCTCGAAATCGTGATAGGTGAGGGTCTCGGTCGCGTGCACGCCGAGGTCGTCGCGCTCGATCGTCTTCGGGCCGAAGTAGAGACCGCCGGTCAGCTCGCGCACGATCACGCAGTCCATCCCGGTCACGAGTTCCGCTCGCAGCGGCGAACGATCTTCGAGCCCGGCGAACGCGCGCGCCGGGCGCACGTTCGCGTACAGGCCGAACGTCTTGCGCAGCGCCAGCAGCGCGGCTTCCGGCCGCTGCTGCGGCGGCACGTCTTCGAAGCCGGGTCCGCCGACCGCACCGAACAGGATCGCTTCGCTCGTGCGCGCGGCGTGGAGCGTCTCGTCGGGAAGCGGCTTCCCGTGCGACGCGATCGCCGCCGCGCCGACCGGCGCCTCGACGAACGTGCAGTCCGGCAGCACGGCGCGAAGCACGCGCACGGCAGCGGCCGTGACTTCAGGACCGATCCCGTCGCCGGCGAGCACGGCGACGCGGTGGCTCAACGTGCGGCCTCCCACGAACGGATCGCCGGGATCTTCGCGTTCAGGTACTGCAAGAAGCCGCCGCCCAGCACGAACTGCTTGCGCAGCGGGTCGAGCTTGAACGCCACCGGTTCGCCGCCGTCGGCGCGCAGCGTCTCCGCCGCGACGTCGATGACGACGTGACGCGCCGACATGAGCCCCTCCGCGACGTCCGGCGATAAGACCACCGGCACCAGCGCGTTCGTGTAGGCGTTCTCCTCGAAGATGCGCGCGAAGCTCGGTGCGATCACGGCTTTGAAACCGCGGCCCAGGAGCGCCCAAGCCGCGTGCTCGCGCGAGGAGCCGCAGCCGAAGTTCTCCCGCGCGACGACGATCGTCGCGCCGGGATGCTCGGCGAGCAGCGTCGCGCCGTCCGGCATCCCCTCGAAGAGGTGTTCGCCCATCCCGGCCGTGTCGATACGGGTCAGGTAGCGCGCCGGGATGATCTGGTCGGTGTCGATGTTCGCGTGACGAACCGGAAGGACGCTGCCCTCGACGATCACGCGAGCACCGCTTCGCGCGGAGCGATCGCGGGCAGTTCGGCGGGCGACGCGATCCGGCCCAGGATCGCCGACGCGGCGACGACCACCGGCGCGGCGAGGTGAACGCGTCCGCCGTCGCCCATGCGGCCGGGGAAGTTGCGGTTCGAGGAGGAGACGCAGCGCATCCCCGGCGCGAGCACGCCCATCGACATCCCCAGACACGGCCCGCACGAGGAGTGCGTCCACAGCGCGCCCGCGTCCTGGAAGATGTCGTGCAGTCCCTCGCGTTCCGCTTGGCGGCGCACGACTTGCGAACCCGGCGTCACGATCGTCGGAACCGTGACCTTGCGGCCGCGGAACACCTCCGCGGCGGCGCGCAGATCGCTGATCCGCGCGTTCGTGCACGAGCCGATGAACGCCTGATCGATCGCGATGCTCGTCATCGCCTGCCCCGGCTGCAGGTCCATGTACGCCAGCGATTCGGCCGGCGCGTCGAACGGCACGACTCCGTCGATCGGCGAGCACTCGCCGGGGTTCGTCCCCCACGAGACGACCGGGCGCACCGCGCTGCCGTCGATCGTGACGGTCTTCGCGTACTCGGCGTCTGGGTCAGCCTGCACGTCGAGCGAGAACGCGGGGGCGTTCGGCGTCGCGGCGAGATACGCGGCGGTCGTCGCGTCGGCGGCGATCATCCCGGTCGTCGCGCCGGCTTCGATCGCCATGTTGCACAGCGTCATGCGCTGCTCCATCGTCAGCGCGCGAATCACCGAACCGGTGTACTCCAGCACGTAGCCCGTACCGCCACGGAAGCCGATCGTCGCGATCACGGTCAGCGCGAGGTCCTTTGCGGTCGCGCCGGCTTGCAGCGTCCCGGTCACCTCGACCCGCATCACCTTCGGGCGCTGCAGGATCAAACAGCCGGCGAGCATCGCACCGGCCTGCGCCGTCGTCCCGATCCCCAGCGCGAACGCACCGAACGCGCCGAGCGTGCAGGTGTGGCTGTCGCCGCAGCACGCCGTCATCCCTGGACCGATGTAGCCGCGCTCGGGGACGATCACGTGGCAGATGCCGTTGTCACCGATGTCGTGGAAGACGATCCCCTGGCGCTTCGCCCAGTTCCGCACCGTCTGCCCTTGGAGCGCGGTCGCCGAGTCCTTGGCGGGCGCGACGTGGTCGATCATCGCGACGATCCGCTGCGCGTCGTAGAGCCGGTCGTCGAACTCGCGCTCGATCGCGATCGCGCCCGCCGGCGTGGTGATCTCGTGCGCGACGATGAGGTCCATGAACACCAGCGCGTTCCCGCCGGGGAGCTCCTCGACGACGTGGGCATCCCAAACCTTGTCAAACAGCGAGCGCGGCATGCGGGTCCTCCTTGCGGACTGCTTCCAGGGTCGGGATCGTCCTCCCCACCGCGCTGACGATGGCGGCCAGGGAGGCGGTGACGATGTTCGCATCGATCCCGACTCCCCAGCGAACGTCGCCGTCGACCGCTACCTCGACGTAGGCGACGGCCGACGCGTCCTCGCCCGCGTGCAGCGCGTGCTCGGAATAGTCGCGCACGTGGACCTCGATCTTGAACGCTCGCGCCAGCCCGTCGACGAAGGCGTCGATCGGGCCGGAGCCGTCGCCGTAGATCGTGCGCGAGACCGAACCGTCGGTCAGCGTCGCGTCGATCGTGCACGGCGTTCCGGCGACGCCGTCGTTGGTCGTCGCGTACTCGACGAGCCGCACGCGGCCCGCCGCAATGTAGGCCGCCTCGAACGCTTCGCCGATCTCATGCGGCGCGATCTCGCCGCCCGAGGCCTCGGTGCGCGCCTGGATCACCCGGCTGAAGTCGACCTGCAGTCCGCGCGGCAGATCGAAGCCGTGCTCGGCGGCGAGAACGTACGCGACGCCGCCTTTCCCCGACTGGCTGTTGACGCGCACGACGGTATCGTACGTGCGGCCGATCTCTTTCGGATCGATGGCGAGGTACGGCACTTCCCAACGCGTGCCGTCCCCCGCCTCGATCGCCGCGAACCCTTTCTTGATCGCGTCTTGATGAGAACCGGAGAACGCGGTGAACACCAGCTCGCCGCCGTAGGGATGGCGCTGGTGCACCGGGAGACGGTTGCACTCCTCGACGACGCGCACGATCTCCGGGATGTCGGAGAGATCGAGCTGCGGGTCGACGCCCTGCGTATAGAGGTTGAGCGCCAGCGTGACGATGTCGACGTTGCCGGTGCGCTCGCCGTTCCCGAACAGCGTCCCTTCGACCCGGTCGGCGCCCGCCATGAGCGCCAGCTCGGTCGCGGCGACCGCGGTGCCGCGGTCGTTGTGCGGGTGCAGGCTGAGCACGACTGCGTCGCGACGGGAGAGGTTCCGGTCGATCCACTCGATCTGGTCGGCGTAGACGTTCGGCGTCGCCATCTCGACGGTCGCCGGCAAGTTGATCACGATCGGATCGTCCGGCGTCGGCCCCCAGACGTCCATGACCGCTTCGCAGATCTCCTTGCTGAACTCGAGCTCGGTCGCGGAGAACGTCTCCGGTGAGTATTCGAGCCGGATGCGCGTGCGCGGCGCGACCTCGGCCGCGCGCAGCTTGATGTGCTGCACGGCGCGGACCGCGACGTCCACGATCCCGTCCCGGTCGAGGCCGAAGACGACGCGCCGGAAGAGCGGCGAGGTGGCGTTGTAAACGTGCACGATCGCGCGCGGCGCGCCCGCGATCGACTCAAAGGTCCGGTCGATCAGGTCCTCGCGGGCCTGCGTCAGCACCTGGATCGTCACGTCGTCCGGGATGCGGCGCCGATCGACGAGCTCGCGCACGAAGTCGAAGTCCGGCTGCGAAGCGGACGGAAAGCCCACCTCGATCTCCTTGAACCCGAGCCGCACGAGCAGGTCGAACATGCGGTGCTTGCGATCCGGTCCCATCGGCTCGATCAACGCCTGGTTCCCGTCGCGCAGATCGACGCTGCACCACAGCGGCGCGCGCTCGATCGAGCGGCTGGGCCAGCGCCGAGCGATCAGCGGGATCGTCGGAAAGGGTCGGTAGCGATCGATCATGTCATGCAACCGTTTCGTATTCGAGGATGCGGTCGATCTGGGCGCGCAGCCGCGTGAGGGCGATCGCGGGACCGTCGAACGCGAAGCTGGCGCTGGTCGCCGATTCGCCGACTGTCGCCGCGATGTGCGTGCAGCGGCAGTTGAAGCGGTGCGCGAGGTTCACGATGCGCGCCACCGAGCGGACATCGCGCAGGGTCAGCTCGCAGGTCAACTGCGGGCCTCCATCAGATCGTCGACCGACATCCCCGCGGGGATCATCGGCCAGACGTTCTCGGTCGGATGGCAGGCGCAGTGCAGCAGCGCCGGGCCGCGCGATTCGATGAACCGCTCGATCAGATCGTCGGCGTCGGCCGGCGATTCGAGCCGGTACGCCTCGATCCCGTAGGCACGCGCGATCGCGACGAAGTCGGGGTTATCGGCCAGGTTCGTCGCCGAGTAGCGTTCGGAGAAGAAGAGCTCCTGCCACTGCCGCACCATGCCGAGGTTGTGGTTGTCGATCAGCACGATCTTGACCGGGACGTCGTACCGCCGCAGCGTGGCGAGCTCGGGCAGACACATCTGGAACCCGCCGTCGCCGACGATCGTGAACACCGGCGCCGCCGGGTTCGCGAACTTCGCGCCGATCGCGGCCGGGAAACCGAACCCCATCGCGCCCAGCCCCGCCGAGGTCGCGAAGTTGCGGGGATGCGCGGGATGCGCTCGCTGCGCGGCCCACATCTGATGCTGGCCGACGTCGGTGGTGACGATCGCATCGGGCGGCAGCGCGGCGAACAGCCGGTCGAGGACGTCGGTCGCCGAAAGGACGTGCGCCTCGACGTGGTCGCTGGGCAGCGCGCCGCCGAGCAGCCGCGCCTCGGCGGCCCAGTCGTCGAAGCGCGGGACATGGCCGCGCGAGAGTTCGTCGATGAGCGCCCGCAGCGTGTCGTCGAGCCGGCCGTGCAGCGTGACGTCGGCCGAGACGATCTTGCCGAACTCGGTCGCGTCGATGTCGGCGTGGATCACGCTCGCGTCGCGCGCGAAGCGATCCGGTTTGCCGGTGACGCGGTCGTCGAACCGCATCCCCAGCGCGATCAGCAGGTCGGCCCGCTGAACGGCTTTGTTCGCCGCCTTGAGCCCGTGCATGCCGAGCATGCCGAGGTAGCTGGGATCGCCGGGCGCCGCCGCACCGAGCGCGTTGATCGTCGCCGTGTGCGGCAACCCGAGCAGTGCGGTGAACATCCGGTACAGCTCGACCGAGTCCGCGCGCACGCCGCCGCCGATGATCGCGACGGGCCGCCGCGCGGAGCGAATCCGCGCGACGGCGTCGCGAACCGCGGCATCGGATACACGCGGTCCCGCACCTCTCCGCGCGAACGGCTTTGCCGGCGGCGAGGTGACGTCGGTGACGGCCGCTTTGAGCACGTCGTTCGGGATGTCGATCAGCACGGGCCCCGGCCGGCCGCTGCGGGCGAGCGCGAAGGCTTCGGCGATCGCGGGGGCGATGCCGTCGGCGCTGGAGACCAGCACGTTGCGCTTGGTCACCGCCTGCGTGATCGCGCAGACGTCGGCTTCCTGGAACCCGTCGGTCCCCATCAGCTCGGTGCGCACTTGTCCGGTGATCGCGACGATCGGGACGCTGTCCATCATCGCGTCGAGCAGCCCGGTCACCAGGTTCGTCGCCCCGGGACCGGAGGTCGCGCAGCACACGCCGACGCGTCCCGACGTGCGCGCGTAGCCGCTCGCCGCGAACGCGGCGGCGGCTTCGTGGCGCACCAGGATGTGCCGTACCGGATGCTCGTAGAGCGCATCGTAGAGCGGCATGATCGCCCCGCCCGGGTAGCCGAAGATCGTCTCGACTCCCTCGCGTTCGAGTGCCGCGACGACGGCCTGCGCGCCGTTCATCGCGCTGGCCGTTCCCAGCGAATCTCCATTACAACACCCTGAAGCGGAGACCGTCGTCCGCTTCGGCCGCGGTCTGGCCGCCGTTCAGCCAGGGCATGAGGCCGCGCAGTTCGGTCCCGACGTGCTCGATCTCGTGCTGCGCCGCCTTCGCGCGGAATGCGCGGAACGACGGTTTGCCCGCGGCGTGCTCGGCGACCCATTCCTGGGCGAACGTGCCGCTTTGGATCTCGCCCAGGATCTTGCGCATCTCGGCGCGCGTCTGGTCGGTGATGATCCGCTCGCCGCGCGTGTAGTCGCCGTACTTGGCGGTGTTGCTGATCGCGTCGCGCATCCCCTCGATCCCGCGCTCGTACATGAGGTCGACGATGAGCTTCACCTCGTGCAGGCACTCGAAGTACGCCATCTCCGGCGCGTAGCCGGCCTCGACCAGCGTTTCGAAGCCCGCTTTGACGAGCGCGCTCATCCCGCCGCAGAGCACGGCCTGTTCGCCGAACAGATCGGTCTCGGTCTCCTCGCGGAAGTTGGTCTCGAGGATCCCGGCGCGGCCGCCCCCGATCGCCGAGGCGTATGCGAAGGCGATCGCCCGCGCGTGTCCGGTGGCGTCCTGATGGACCGCGACCAGACACGGCACGCCGCGCCCATTCTCGTACTCCGTCCGCACCAGCCGGCCCGGCCCCTTCGGGGCGATCATGATGACGTCGACGTCGCCCGGCGGCACGATCGTGCCGAAGTGGATGCCGAAGCCGTGCGCGAACGCGAGCGCCGTCCCCGGCCGCAGGTGCTCGACGACGTCGCGAAGGTAGACCCCGGGCTGCTCCTCGTCCGGGATCAGCATGATGACGACGTCGGCGGCGCTCACCGCATCCGGGATCGATGCCACCTGGAGGCCTTCTCTGCGGACCTCGTCGCGTTTGGCCGAACCCGGCCGCAAGCCGACCACGACGGCGTGGCGGGAATCATGCAGGTTGAGCGCGTGCGCCCGGCCCTGGCTGCCGTAGCCGATGACGGCGATCGTCTTCCCGTCGAGTGCGCCGCGATCCACGTCGCGGTCGTAGTAGGCTTCCATCCGGTCCTCCGAAGACGAAAGCCCCCCGCCGTCCGGCGAGGGGCTTTGCATTTTGTAGTGCGACTCGAGGTCGTTCTATGCGAAAGCTGCTCGCCGGTCCGGTGGATCGGTAAGGATAACGCTAAGAACGAGGACGAGTCGGGCGAACATCGTTGCACGGTAGTACCACGATACGCGCCTGCTTGTCAACCGCTCGCTCCGCCTGTGTGACACGCATATGGCACCCCGGTCGCATACGATCGGTCCGTGGCCTTCCCGTTTCCGGCAGGTGTCTCGGGTCTGATCGATCCCGACGACGAACCCATCATCGCCATCCTGGAGCAGTGCGCGGAGGACCGCCGGCGCCTCGGGCTGCCGACCTATTCGCGTGCCGACCTCGAGCGCTTGTTCCAAATCCTCGACGCTCCGGCGCCCCGTGTCGAGCTCCCGGCCAACGTGATCCCGTTGCCGCTGACACGGCAATCGCGCGGCGTTCGCGACCGCAGGCGCTGAGCTCCGCGGGCGCGCGGTCACGTCCGCGCGCGTCCGCTGCAGACCGAATTTTATTACGTTTCGCTCGCGGAAAATGTTGGCCGATTAGGAGCATGCTGTTGCGAGGAGGTGCTTTGCCTTCACGGTAACGGCTGGCTATGGCTCTACGCGGAGCGGGTCGCGCAGGAGGGTCAGTCCACATGGAAGCGTTCGCGTCCATCAGCACCAGCGCAGCATTCTACGCATGCGCGCTTGGTTCGTACGACGACGTGAAGACGATGCTCGCGCGCGCGGATCGGACCAGTACGGCCGGTCTGCTGTTGGCGGCGACGGTATGGCAGTGCGAAGGCGACGTGCTACGCGCGGAGTCGACGCTCCGCCGCGCGGCGGATACCGTCTCGGAGGGCGAGCGGCCGTACGTCGTCGACATGCTCGCGCCGATGTTGATCTCGCGCGGCGTCTTCGCCCGCGCGGCGATGCTGCTCGGCACCGTCCGCTCGCCGACGCTCGAGCTCGGGCGCGCGGCGCTGCAGGCGGTGATCGACGCGGCGAACGGTGCGGTCGCGAGCTCGGAGGACCGCGCGACCGCGATTCGCGACGCGCTGACCCATCTCGACGACGACGTGCTGCGGCTGCGCGTGCATCAGCGCCTCGCGCTGGCGGCGTATTGGCGGCGCGACACGGCGGATGCGCTCGACAACGTCGCCGAAGGGCTGCGCGCGGCGAAGCTGCTCGGAGCGCACCGCTTCTCCGTCACGCTGCACTCGGTGGCGTATGCGACGCACCAGACCTGCACCGGCGACGTCGAGGCGGCGTGGCGCCACGCGACGGCGCTCGCCGAACAGGCCGCGATCGGCGGAGACGCGTCCTACCGAGCCTGGGCACGCGTCACGCTGTACGAGCTCGCCGCCGAGCGCGGCGACGATGCCGAGCTCGCCGGAGCCGCTCCCGGAGCAGTACCGGGAGCGATATCCGGCCGGGATCGCGGATGCGCTGCGATTGGCCTGGCGCGGCGATTTCGGAACGGCGCGCAACGTCCTGACCGTGCTCAAGGACACCGCGGGCCGCACCGAGGGCGAGCGCGCGCTGTGCCGGGCGCTGATCGCGCTCGCCGCGCTCGCAACCGGGGACGATGACGCAGCGCGCCGTTTCAGCCGGCAGGCGATCTCGGGCTCCGCGCGCCCCGACCGGCACCTGGCCGCCCACGAGCTGCGCTACCACCGGCTGGCCCGCGCACTGGCCTGCGCGACCGGCGAGATCGTGGGCGACTTCGTTCGCGGCCGGCGGG
>CALEOJ010000214.1 GCA_937910425.1 uncultured candidate division WPS-2 bacterium | reverse complement strand
GCTCGAGGTGCCCCCCGGCGCCGTGAGCTACGTGCCGCCGACCAATCCCGGCCTCACCGTCCCGCTCGATCCGCAGCTCGACGCGAAGGCGAACGCACAGGCCTACTACGCGCGCTATCGCAAAGCGGCTGACGCGTTGCCCCACCTCGAACGGCGACGCGCGGTGCTCGACGCGCGGCGCGACGCGCTCGAGGTGCTGGCGTTCGAAGCCGAGCGCGCCGATCCACCGACGCTGCCCGAGCTCGAAGCCGACCTCGACGAGCTCGAGGGCCGCCCGCCGCAGCGCGCCCCGCAATCGAACGCGCGGCGGCGCGCGCCGCTACGCGTCGAACGTCCGTCCGGTGCGCGGATCTACGTCGGACGTTCGCCGCGCGAGAACGCCGAGGTCACGTTCCGCATCGCCCGGTCCGACGATCTTTGGTTCCACGCGCGCGGCATCCCCGGCTCGCACGTCGTGCTGCAAGCCCCGCCCGGCGGCGCGCCCGACGACGACGACCTCGACGCGGCCGCCGATCTCGCCGCGACGCACAGCAAGGCGAAGAACGCGCCGCGTGTCGAGATCGACTACACGGAACGCAAGTACGTCCGCAAGCAGCGCGATGCCGGCCCCGGCCTCGTCTGGTACACCAATGCGCGTACGCGCATCGGCCGCCCGAGCGTCTAGCTTGCGTCCATGGTGACGAAGCGAAGGTGACTCACGCCGACAGGTTCGCGCGGTAGGCGCGCACTTCTTCAGCGACGCGCGCGTACGCAGCGTCGATCGCGTCGACAGCCTCGCGCGCGCCCTCGAGGTCGCCCAACCTCGCCCGCTGATCGAGTTCGGTCGCCAGGCGGTACACGACGTTGGCGCCGATGTTTCCGGAGCTGCCCTTGATTCCGTGAGCGGCGCGCGCGACGATCGACGCATCGCCCGCCGCGAGCCCCTCCTCGAGCGCGCGGCTATGCTTGCGGCCGGTTTCCAGCGCCATCTCGAGCAGATCGGCGATCCCGCTGGTGTCCTCCTCGAACGCCTCTTCGAGGCGTGAGATGTCCAGGATCGCGCTATCCGGCAACGCCAACTCCGTTCGCAAAGCGTTCGATCGCCGCGCGCAGTGCTGCCAGCTGCACGGGCTTCGCGAGATAGTGATCCATCCCGGCGGCGAGGCACGCTTCGCGGTCTCCGTCGAGCGCGTTCGCCGTCATCGCGACGATCGGAAGGTGGCCGCCGCGCGCCGCCTCGGCACGGCGGATCTCGCGCGTCGCCTCGAAGCCGTCGACCTCCGGCATCTGGCAGTCCATCAGAACGAGCGCGTAGTCTCCGTGCGCTACCGCGTCGATCGCTTCACGGCCGTCGTTCACCGCGTGGGCGCGGTAGCCGAGCTTCTTCAACTGCTGCAGCGCGAGCTTGCGGTTCACGGGATTGTCCTCGGCGACCAGCACCAGTACCTTGGACTCGTCGTCGTCGGGGACCGCAGCCGGCGTGACGGGTGCGGCGGCCGGCGCAGCAGACCGCGCCAACGCGTCGACCAGCGCGTCGTGGAGCACATTCTGACGGATCGGCTTACGGACGACCGCGGCGAATCCCCCGGCACGTGCGTCGGTGCCGAGCGAGGTCTCTTCGTTGCCGGTCACCAGCACGATCGGGACGTGCTCGAATCCCGCGACATTGTGCAGCCGCGCCGCGAGCGCGAAGGCATCGCCGCCGGCGCGCCGGTCGAGGATCACGACGTCGAACGCCCCGCGTCCGCGCCGGGCACCTGCCGCCTTCGCGAGCTCGAGCGCGTGCGCCGCGTTCGCGGTGCTCGACGCGAGCCCGCCCCACGCAAGCAGATACTGGTCCATGGCTTGCCGAGCGACGGTCTCCGGGTCGACGACGAGAACGCGCGCGCCGCGGAGGGCGTCGCCGCGCTGGGCTTCCGCCGTGTCGGCGACGCGCTCGAACGGGATCGAGCACCAGAACGTCGAGCCGCGCCCAAGGCTGCTGTCGAACCCGATCGTTCCGCCCATCAGCTCGACGATCCGGCGCGAGATCGAGAGCCCGAGCCCCGTTCCGCCATACCGCCGGTGTGTGCTCTGATCGGCTTGCCGGAACGGCTCGAAGAGCTGATCAGCAGCCTCGTTCGCGATCCCCGGCCCGGTGTCGGTCACCGAGAAACGCAGGGTGACGCTTCGTTCGTCGTCGGGCGGATCGACGCGGGCGACGACCGCGCGCACCGTGACGCTCCCCTGCGCCGTGAACTTCACCGCGTTGCCGAGCAGGTTCAGAAGTACCTGGCGTAACCGGTCGGCATCGCCGAGCACCCGAAGGGGGACGTCGGGCGCGACGTACGTCGAGAGCGAGAGCCCCTTCTTGCGCGCGGCCGCGGCCAGGATATCGGTCGCGTTCTCCACCGCGACGACCGGCGCGAACGGGATCGCTTCGAGGTCCATGCGGCCGGCTTCGATCTTGGAGAAGTCCAGGATGTCGTTGACGATCGCGAGCAGCGACTCCGCCGAGTCGCGCACGGTCGTCGCGTACTCGCGCGCTTCGTCGGAGAGCGGCGTCTGCAGCATCAGCTCGGACATACCGACGACCGCGTTGATCGGCGTGCGGATCTCGTGGCTCATCGTCGCGAGGAACTGTGACTTCACGCCGGCTGCTTCGACCGCGCGGTCGTGCGCCGCCCGAATCGCCTCCTCGGCCGCCTTCCGCTGGGTGATGTCGCGCAAGATGATGATCGTCTCGCCGAGCGCGTGCGTCACGTCGCGCCGCCAGGCGAACTCGACGGGGAACAGCGTCCCGCGCGCGTCCCGGCCTACGGTCTCGACCACGTTCGCCTCGGCGATCGCGGCGATCCCCGCGTAGTCGGGCAGGATGCGCGAGATCGGCGTTCCGGTGAGGTCTTCGGCGACGAATCCGAAGAGCGCGGCGGCCGCCGGATTAACCGACGCGATTGCGGCGTGCCCGTCGACCGCGATCAGCGCATCGGCGACGCCGTTGACGATCCCCCGCAAGCGGCGCTCGCTGGTCGCCAGCACCGAGGAGAGCCGATTCGTCTCGGCGAGCAGCGCGATGACGAGGAACGTGGTCGCGACCAGCACGTCGATCCGCGAGAGATACCAGCCCAGGCTGTAGCGGGTACCGCCCAGACCGTTGAGCAGCGACTCGATCAGCAGCGCGGCGGCCGGCACGGTAAGCCACGCGTCGAAGACGCTGCGCTCGGCGCGGGACTGCAGCACGAGCAGCGCGCCGCCGGAGAGCAGCGCCACCACGCCGAGCACGACGTAGATGCCGATCAGGTAGCTGCCGTCCGGACCGACGAACGGCAGCACATCGTCGAAGGTGAAGACCAAATGGATCGCCGCGCTCGCCGCGACGATCGTCCCCAAGATGGCGGCGATCGTGCCTGCCGGCGACACGCGCCGTCCGCGGTCGCGCGGCGCGAGGATCGCATACGCCGCGAACGCGGCAGGGAGTGCGGTGTGCCAGACCGCCCACAGATAGGTCGAGGTACCCGGGAGCGCGCCGAACAGCGTCGTCCGGCCGAGCTCGGGAACGGTCAGGATGTACGGCACGAACACGATCGCGCTGAACATCGTGCCGCATGCGAGGACGAGCAGTGAGGGCCGGCGAGAGAGCGCGAACTGGCTGAACAGGATCGCGGTTGTGATCGCGAGTCCCATCAGGACGCCGCCGCCGTAGAGCGTGACGAATCCCGGGAACGGCCCGGGGACGATCCGCGCCACGAAAAGCGCGGCTACAGCGAGCGCGCCGAGCGATGCGATCGCGATGAGGGCCGCTCGACGCTGTTGCGGTGAAGCCGGCAGCGTCGCCAGATCGAAGGCCGGGGAGTTCACGCTTTGGTCGCCTTCTCGCCCGGTGCCGCCACGCCCGCGCGAAATCGTTCGTTCTCCGCTAAGAATCGGTAACTATGGCCCGCCCGCTCGCGCCGAGGCGCGAAACTTTACGTGCGCTCGACGAACATCGCGTCGCCGAACGAAAAGAAACGGTAATGCTGCGCGATCGCTTCGCGGTACGCCGAGCGTACTCGGGCGTACCCGGCGAACGCCGCGACGAGCACCAAGAGCGTCGAACGCGGCAGGTGAAAGTTCGTCAGGAGCGCGTCGACGACGCGGAACCGGAAGCCCGGGGTGACGAACAGGTTCGTCTCCGCTTCGCCCGCGTCGACGTGGCCGGTGCGCAGCGCCGCCCCTTCGAGCGCGCGCAGCACGGTCGTCCCGGCGGCGATCACCC
>CALEOJ010000213.1 GCA_937910425.1 uncultured candidate division WPS-2 bacterium | reverse complement strand
GCACCGACGCTCACCGCAGTTCATGTGACGGCCCCGACGAGCCACGCGCTGCGTTCTACTCCGCGACTGCTCGGCCCCGTGCCTGATCGTCGAATTGCGCGTGGGTCCGCCGTCGAAGAACCGTCGCCGTCCTGACGCCTTGAGCTACCGCTCATCTAGGAATCGCCGTCGAGCGGCAGCTCGATCGACGAGCCCGCGCGCGCCCCGTCCACCTCGGTGCCCAGCACTTCGACCTCGCGCGGGTACACGTAGCCCGGCTCCACGTCGCCGTTGACCGGCCCGTGCGTGAGGAACACCAACAGCCGCCCGTGCAGCTCGCCCAGAGCTGGATCGAAGCGCACCGTGAGGTGCGATGGCGCCGGCGCGGCGGCACCAAGCAACGGGCACGCCGAGAGCAACGCCGTGAAAAGCGCGAGCGAACGATGCATCGTCGCTGCTGCGCCAGGCGGTCCAAGCTTTCCCGCGCTGCGGTGGCTGATGAGATGGAAGACTACTCGTCTGAGACGCCGTATCTCTGTCGCCACCGGAGTTTCGAATACCACGGTTCCGAGGTTGAACCCAAGCGATTTGGAGTTCCACGAAAGGGAGATTGACGTGGCAAAGATCATCGCCTGTGCTCTGATCGCGTGCCTCGCCGGCACCGCGATCCCGGCCGGCGCGCAAAACACCCCCAGCTACAAGTCCGGGCCGTGGCATTACCGCTCGGTTCCGTGCGTCGATGCGACGGTCAAGAGCGTGACGCCGCGGCTCGCGAGCGCCGGCCAGACGTCGTACTCGATGAGCGACTTCCAGCAGAGCGGGGTCGAGGTGACCTTCAACACGCGCCTCGGAGCGGATCCGGCCGTGCCGACTGCGCTCGCCGGCGTGACGCACTATCAGGACGCCGCCGGAAACAGCGTGATGATGGCGGAACATCCTGGCGACCGCGTGCAGGTATGCGTGGTCCAGATACCGGCCCCGACGCAGTTTTGCAATCCCGACACCGACTCGCGCGGCCGCGTCTACCGCGTCTGGGACTACCGGCAGAAGGCACAGTACGCCGGGATGAACAGCGAACACGACTGCGGCGGAGCGTGACCGCCGCTTCGTTCGAGCTCGATGAGTCGACCGCGATCGTCCAGAATGAAACAAACCGCGCCGTAGCGCGGTTTGTTGAAGCTCCCGGAGTTGGACTCGAACCAACGACCCGCTGATTAACAGTCAGCTGCTCTACCAACTGAGCTATCCGGGAATGCCGCGGACCTGGATTCAACGGTTCCGGCTCGCCCCCTTGCAGGATTTCCTCTCTCGCGGCGGCGCCTGCTTGCTGGAACATCAGCGATGAGCGGCGGGAACAAACTTTCCTTTACGAAGGCAGCCGGCAACGGGAACACCCGGCGAGGTGCGAATAGCTAGCCGCGCATGCAGCTCGCCACGACGACCGATCGCCGGCAAGTCTTCGACCTGGCGGCGATGATCGTCGCGACGCTGCTCTGCATCGCGGGGCCGGCAAGCGCCGATCCCGGGGTTCCCGTCCGCGATCATCGAGCGCTCGTGACCTCGTACGCCGCCGGGCGATACGCCGAGGTGATCGCGGCCGCGACGCGTGCGCTCGCCGCCGATCCGAACGACGTGACGGCTCTGGCGTTGCGCGGCGCCGCACGGCAGCGAAGCCGCGACGACGCCGGCGCGGCGACGGACGTCGCGCGTGCCTTGACGTTGGATCCGCACGACGGACTCGCGCTCGCCACCCGTGCCGCGATCGATCTCGACCGCCATGAGGATGCGGCGGCGATCGCCGACGCGACCGCCGCGCTCGGCAGCGATCCGCGGAGCGCGTGGGCGTACGTCGTGCGTGGCCACGCGCGACATCGGCGCGGCGACGACACCGCCGCGATCGAGGACGAGAACGCCGCGCTCGCGATCGACCCGTCCTACGCGCGGGCCCTCGCGGTGCGCGGGTCGACCCGCGCATCGCTCGGCGATGCGAAAGCCGCAATCGCCGACGAGGACGCGGCGCTGGCGCTCGATCCCCACGATTCGTACGCGATCTCGGAACGGGGCGCGGCCCGGTACGCGCTTTCCGACTACTCCGGCGCGATTCGCGATGAGTCGGCGGCGTTGGCGATCGATCCGAAACTCGCATTCGCGTACGACGTGATCGCCTCGTCGAAGAATCATCTCGGCGATCATTCCGGGGCGATCGACGCGGCGAGCGCCGCGATCCGGCTCAACCCCAAGGAGGCATTTGCGCTACGCCTGCGCGGTGCGGCCGAGTGGTCGGCCGGAGACTCCGCGGCGGCGATCCGGGACGAGACCGCCGCCCTGAAGCTCGATCCCGCAAACGCCTATGCCCACCTGATGCGCGGCGGCGCCGAGCTGCAGCTCGGCGACTACGCGGCCGCGATCGCCGATGCCGGCGCCGGCTTGGCGATCGAACCGAAGAACGCCACGCTCCTGCACCTGCGCGGCAGCGCGCTGATGCTCAGCGGCGACGGCCCGGGCGCGATCGCGGACGCGACCGCCGCCCTGGCGATCGATCCGAAGGATCCGGCCTCCTACGTCTTGCGGGCCGGCGCGCGCTCGATGCTGCGCGACTACCCGGCCACGATCGCGGACGCCGACGCGGCGCTCGCGCTGAACCCGAACTCCGGACCGGCGCTCCACCTGCGCATGTCGGCCCGCTACAACCTCGGCGATTTCGCCGGGGCGCGCGACGACGCGACGGCCTACCTGCGGCTGTTTCCGGGCGACGCGTACACGCTGGCGATGCGCGGAGCGTCCGCCGATCAGCTGAAGGACTACGCCGCCGCGATCGCCGACGAAACGGCATCGTTGTCCGCGTCGACGTCGTCGCCGCTGCTGCGGGTCTTCGCTACCGCCGAGCGCGGCTCGGCGAACTTCTACCGCGGCGCGTACCCGGATGCGATCGCCGACGAGACGGCGACGATCGCGCTCGATCCGTCGTACTCGTATCCGTACCGCCTGCGCGCGATGGCGAAGTACTTCAGCAATGATTTCGCCGGTGCGATCGCCGACACGACCGCCGCGCTCGCGCGCGATTCGAACGACGCCGATGCCTCCCGCTTCCGGGCGGCCGCGCGCTACTTCACGCCGGCGGCCGGCGCGGCGGGCGAGTACCAGGGGACGATCGCCGACGACACGGCCGCGCTGGCGCTGAACCCGAAGGACACCGCGTCGCTGGTGCGGCGCGGCGCCGCGTACCTGCGGCTGCACCGGTTCCGAGAAGCGATCGAGGATGAGACCGCCGCGCTGACCGTCGATCTCCAGAACGCGTTCGCGTATCGCACCCGCGGGTTCGCGCACGTCGGCGCCGGCGAGTACGAACAGGCCGTCGCCGACCTGCGCTCGTCGCTCTCCTACGAACCTGACAACGCGCTTGCGTACGAGGCGCTGGGAGACGCGCTGCGTGCCCTCGGCCGCACCGCCGAAGCCTCATCCGCCTATGCGAGCGCGCTGCGGATCACGCCGGGCGTCGAGCGCGTGCGCCGCAAGGCCGACGCGGTGAGCGCGCCGCGCAGTGCGGCATCAGCGTTCGGCCTCGACGGGTTCGCCTGGAGTCCGCGTGGGCGAACCCGCATCGGCAGCGCATCGACGCTCGACAGCGGGGCGCTCTACGCACAGCTCATGGGCAGCGACGACTATCTCGACACCGGGAAGCCGGAGCCCAAACACACGGCGCCGCAGAAGCCGCCGGCCGAACCGAAGACCGCGCACGAGCGAGATCAGCGGAGCGCGCCGCGCCGTTGAATACCCGCGCTCGAGTCCAGCGCGACCGTTCGCGCGCCGCGGTCGCGTCGGCGCTCACGCTGGCGGTCGTCGCGCTGCTGATCGTGAGCTTCGCCTCGATCGGACGCACCAGCGGCTACACGCTCTTTCGCAGCGACAGCGGTGCGCGCGCCGCGGCAAGCGTCGCCGTGGACTACCGCGCCGTCGGCGACATCGCCGAGCGGATCCGCATCGTGCTGCACACCGTGCGGCGCGGCGCCGACCCGCATCCGGTCCCCGTGCTGGGCAGCTCGGCCCCGCATCAGATGGTGCCGACCGGCAAGGACAACGCGAAGAGCTTGGCGCTCGCGGGCTCGGCGGCGCTCTTCGCCGCCTTCGGCCTCATCGTGCTGTGGTGGGGCCGGGATCGCGCCTCGTTCTGGCTGGGGATCGCGTGCGCCGCGCTGGCTCCCGAACTCTTGACGCTCTACGGTTTCGTCCCCGAGCCGCTGATGCTCGCGTGCCGGCTCGCCGCCGACCTGCTGACGTTTCTCGCCTTCTACGCGCTCTACGCGATGGCCGAAGCAGTGGCGCGGGAAGCGCTGCGAATCGACGATCCGGTCCGCAGGGTGCTGGGAATCGCCCGCGCCGCGGTGATCGTCGTGCTCGCGGTCGGCGCATCGGCGGACGCCGCGGCGCTGCTGCTGCCGGTCCTGCGCGGCGCGACGCCGCCGCAACTACTGGTCCAGGCGGGCAGCCTCGCCACCAAGGTGTCCTGGAGCATCGTCTTCTGCCTGATGCCGATCGTGCTGCTGGGGCTCGCCGCGCTCCGTGCCCAGACCGGCGAAGCGCTGAAACGGTCGCGGCTGATCTTCGTGACCACGCTGGCCGGGCTCTCCGGCATCGCGTTCTCGATCGTGCAGGAGCTCGCCGGCGGGGTGACGCCGCACTTCGAGACGATCTGGTTCACGCTGCTGCTGATCCCGATCGGGTTCATCGCCGTGATCCGCGCGTTCGGCGTGATCGACGTCCAGATCATCATCAACCGCATCCTCGTACTGACCGTGATGACCCTGATCGTCGGCGCGGCGATCACGCTCACCGAGATGCTCGTCCACGGCACCATCGAGGAGTGGATCAAACCGAAAAACGAGGGCGAGCAGCAGGAGTTCAACGCGGCGCTCCAGTTCGTCGTCGGCTTCGTCATCGTCATCATCTTCGGCAGCCTGCACGAACACCTGGATGAAGCGATCAAGAAGGTTCTGTTTCGGCGGCGCGATCGCGCGATCGCCTCGCTGCACGCGTTCGCCGCGCACGGGGCCGCGCGTTTCACGGAACGCCGCGCCCTGCTCGATCGCACGGCGCAGCTAGTGCGTGATGCAATGCGGACGAACGGCGTCGCGATCTACGAGGCGAGCCAGGGAGCGCTCGCGCTCGCCGCGAGCGCCGGCGGCCGGGCGTGGCCGGCGCGCATCGGCGAAGACGATTCGGTGTTCGCGGTTCTCCATGACGAACCGGAAGCGCTGTCGCTCGACGCGCTTTGTGGGCCTCCCAGCGCGCTCGGGTACGATGGCTGCGTCTTTCGCATGGGAGTCGGAGATCGGCTGATCGGTGCGCTCGCCGTCGCGACGCGCGCCGCCGGTGCCGATGGCGCCTACGACGAGGCGGAGACCGAGGCGCTGACCGACGTCGCCCGCGGATCGGGAGACGTGCTCTTCAGCCTGCGCGTACACGAGCTCTCCGCGTTTCTCGGCGAACTCGCCGCCGGACACGTCGACGGCGCCGACGCGCGGGCGCGCGCCGCCGTTCTGCGCGAAGGCCTCGCAACCGCGGATACGTAGCAGAAGAGCGCTCCTCTACGGTTCGAACGCGAGCAACGTTAAGTCGCCGTCTTCTCCCAGGTCAGGGTGCGGCGATGTGCAAAGTTGGGGGGAACGACGCTTCCGCGTGATGTCGGCGTCACCGCTCTCCGCCGCGCTGGAGGTCCCCGTGCTCGGTTTCCTCATCTTCATGTTCGTGCTGTTGCTCGTGTTCGGCGGCGTGATCGCCGGTATCGTTTTCCTGGTGCGCGCGAGCTCGCGGGCGGGGAAGAAACACTTCGACGACGTTTCGACCTCGCTGCTGCCGCTGATCGCGGGTACCGCGCAAGGCCAGAAGCTGGTGGGAACCTATGCCGGAACGAGCGTCGTCGCGTCGATCGTGGTGCAAGCCGGCACCAGCGACGGCGACGGACGCACGAACGAATACTATTTCCTGACGACGTTTGCCGCGGGACCGGGGAGCGCCGACTGGTCGCTCGCGTACGAGGGAGACGGCGTCCTGCACAGCGGGCAGAAGTCGTGGCACCTCAAGACCAAGGATCACGAGCTCGAAACGCGGCTCGCCGAGGCCGGCGTCCTCGGCGCGGCCGCACCCTGGACTGACGGCGCGCCGACGATCACCTATCGCGCCAAGGACGGCTCGCTGACTGCGACCTCACCGCGGACCTACAAGAAGACATGGCCCGCGGCGGCGGCGTTCGCGAACCACCTCGCGGTGCTCGCCGCGCTGGTCGAGTGCAATCGCCGCGCAAACGGTACAGTCCCCGCCGCCGGCCCGGCCGTCACCGCCGGCTGAGCTGGGTTCTCATCCGATCGACGCCGTCGTGTGCGCGTGCCGCGCGCGACCGGCGTGGTTGTGTCCGCCGGCTTCGTGCTCCGTCATCGGCGCCCCGATCGGATGCCGAGCGAAGTGTTCCACGGCGCGCCGAATGTCGGTGACCAGCGCAGCACCGAGGTCGCGGCTGAAACCGTGCCGCACCAGCAAGCGCTGGACGACGAGATCGGTGCGGTTGGCGGGCATCGAGTAGGCCGGAACGAGCCAGCCCGTCGTCCGCAGGCGGTCCGCCAGGTCGTACAACGTGAAGGCGGCATCCGCATCGCGGCGCAATGTCCAGGCGGCTCCCGGCAGCCCACCGTGGCCGTCGTAGATCAGCTCGAACGGAGCGAGCTTGCCGATCTCGCGCGCAAGGAACTGCGCCGTTTCGTAGCAGGCTTCGTGAACTTTCCGGTATCCTTCTTTGCCCAGCCGCAAGAAGTTGTAGTACTGGCAAACGATCTCGCCACCCGGCCGCGAGAAGTTCAATGCGAACGTCGGCATGTGGCCGCCCAGGTAGTTGACGTCGAAGATCAGGTCTTGCGGCAAGTCGGCGCGCTCGCGCCAGATCGCCCAGCCGACACCGAGCGGCGCCAAGCCGAACTTGTGACCCGAGGTGTTGATCGACTTGACGCGCGGCAGCCGGAAGTCCCACTCGAGTTCGGGATCGATGAAGGGCGCGAGAAAACCGCCGCTGGCCGCGTCGACGTGGATCGGGATGTCGAGGCCGCGCTCCGCCTGCAACCGGTCGAGCGCCGCCGCGATCGCCTTCACCGGCTCGTACTGACAGGTGTAGGTGACGCCCAGCGTCGGCACGACGCCGATCGTGTTCTCGTCGCAGTACGACGCGATCTCGTCGGCGGTCAAGATCAGGCGGTCGCCTTCCATCGGGACCTCGCGCAGCTCGACGTCCCAGTAGCGGCAGAACTTGTGCCAGCAGATCTGTACCGGACCGGTGACGAGGTTCGGCCGGTCGGCCGGTAAGCCGGCGGCTCGGCGGCGCTCGCGCCACTTCCACTTCAGCGCCATCCCGCCGAGCATCGCGGCTTCGCTGGACCCGGTCGTCGAGCAGCCGATCGTGCTTGCCGCGTGCGGCGCGTTCCAGAGATCCGCGAGCATGTGAACGCAGCGATTCTCGATCTCCGCGGTCTGCGGATACTCGTCCTTGTCGATCATGTTCTTGTCGAAGCAGTCGGCCATGAGCTGCCGCACCTCGGGTTCGGCCCAGGTGGTGCAGAACGTCGCCAGATTCTGCCGCGAGCCCCCGTCCAGGATCAACTCGTCCTGCAGCAGTCCGTAGACATGGCGCGGATCGCGCTGATGCGCCGGAAACGTGTACTTGGGGATGCGGAGCGAGAGCTCTGTCGAAGCGTAGACGTCGTCGAACTGCCCGTCGCGAGCATGAGTCTTTTTGTGGAGCGCCATCGCCGCTGTCTTACCGCAGCTGCACGACACGCACCCTCTACGCGCTCCGACTCTTAACCGCCGACCCGCAGCGTAAACAGCCGCTCCCAATCGACTTCCCCGCCGCAGGCCGAGGATTCGGCCGGCCGCGGGTCCAACAGAGTGAGGCCATGCTCTAGCAAGATTCCCCCGCGCCGTTCGCCGGCGCGACTTCGTGCAGACCCACCGCCCCTCGCCGCACGCTTTGGGAATCTCGTATGGCCACCGTCACCGCTCGCACGCCGAGCGCGTTCCGTTCTTCTGCGTTCCGCCGCTTCTACGCGGGCCAGGCGCTGAGCTATCTGGGCGACGGGCTGCGCACGCTCGCGATCCCGCTGCTCGTCTTCCGGCTCACCGGCTCGGCAACCGCGATCGGCTGGACCTGGGGGCTCGAGCTGCTCCCGTACGCCTTCGTCAGCCTGATCGGCGGCTCGCTCGCCGACCGGGTCGACCGGCGACGCGTGATGCTGCTTTGCGACGGTCTGCGCTTCACGGTGATGGCCCTGTTCAGCGTGCTCTTCGCAACCGGCCACCTGACCGTCGGCATGGTCTACGCGGGCGTCGTGCTGCTCGCGGTCGGCGGCTCGATCTTTCTGGGCGCGCAAACGCCGACGATTCCGTACCAGATCGGAAGAGCGTCGCGTAGGGAAAGAG
>CALEOJ010000212.1 GCA_937910425.1 uncultured candidate division WPS-2 bacterium | reverse complement strand
CGCGCGAGAAAGAACGCGCGCTCGAACGAGACTTTTGCGTGCGGCGCCTTGATCGTCACCAGCGTGTCGATCTGGTCGAGCGACGCGAGCCGGCGCGGGTAGCGGATTCCGGCCCGGTCCATCAGCGCGTATTGGTTCTCGCGCTCGTCGCGTTCCTCGGCGCGCAGCAGCCGCCGGTTTCCGAAGAACGGCACCCGCATGCGCTCCTCGATCTCGGTGTACGAGTAGCGCTGGTGGAGGTAGACCTCGAACGAGCGGTTCGCGACGAACACGACGTTCTCGCGGCGCAGCCGTTCTTGCACGTCGTCGTCGAGGACGTCGGCGAACGCTGCGAGCTCGAGCGTCGCGTCGACGCAGCCGCGCGGCGGCCCGTCGGAGCGGCGCGCATAGTACGCATCGTAGGTCGTGTTGCGCCCGCGCTCGGTGACGATCAAGTTGCGCAGACCCTGCGCGCGTGCACCCGCAGCCACGTCGAGTGCCGAGTGGCTCCCGATCGAGCACAGCGTCAGACTGCCCGCGTCGTAGGACGCCAGCGTCCCCCTCAGATCGAACGGCACGCCGATGCCTACGACGAGAGGAACGCCCTCGCCTCGCTCGAGGTCGGATAGTTGACGAGCAGCGTCCGGCGGACGTCCTGCTGCGCCGCTTTGGCCTCCGGCGTCCCCGCACGCCCGAGGGTGTCGTAGGCGCGCTTGTAGAGCCTGGGCAGCTCGTAGTCGCGCGGATACTGATGCTGCCAGTCGTCCAGCGCGTCCACCACCCAAACGGTGTCTTTCGTCATCCGGCCGCCCCAGCCGGCGTCCAGATACTTCCCGATCCGCGTCAGCTCGTTGCGAACCCCGATCGGCGAGAGCTTCGTTTGGCCGAAGTATTCGTCGGCAGGCGCGGTGATGATCAGAAAGGTGTCATGCGAGAGGACGTGACCGATCACCGCAAGCCCGTGCGCGGACGCGCGATGCGACGCGACGATCCGAGCCACGACGCGCTCCGCCTCCGAGTAACCCGGGCCGGCGTTCCGCGCAGCATCGATCATCGGGAAGAGCACCTTGCCCATATCCTGCGGCACCGTGCCGATCGGGAACGTGTTCTGCGAGGCGCGCTGGAAGGCGAGGGTGCGCCAGCGCGTGTCCTGGGTGAGGTTGTATGCGCGCAGGTCGGCGTCGACCTGACCCAGCAGCGCCTGCACGTCATCCGGATACCTCTCGGCGAGCGCCGCTGCGTCGGCGTCGGCGTCCGTTGCGAGCTTCGTCGTGCTCGCGTCCTCGGCGTCGAGCTTTGCGAGCAAAGCGCGCGCGGCCGCGCCCCGGTCGGCATCGTTCTGCCAGCCCTGCGCGGCGAGGCGGACGTACCACTCGGCGGCATCGTTGCTCACCAGCGGATCGTACGAAAGCTGCGTCGCGAGATCGACGGTGATCCCCTTGATCGCAAGGTTCTGCGGATCGTCGCGCCGGCGCAGCTCGTAGCCGCGTCCCGCATCGAGTACGGCCGAGAAGTAGTCGAGCTGATCGGCGAGATGCCACCCGGCGGCCGCGCCCTTGTCGTACGCCGCTTTCATCTGCCGGTACAGCTGCGCCGGATCGATGTCGAGTGCGGCACGGACCGGAACGAACGGTAACGCGACGGCGACCGCGGCGAACAAGGCCGCGATGAATCTAGCGATCGCCGACCGTCGTGTCGTCGAGAACTGCGTCGAGCGAGTTGGACAACAGCGCATTCTTGATCTCTCGTGCGATTCGGCGCCCGGTGGACATGGGTTCGCTGTAATTCAGATACGAGTACGGAGAACCGTCGATGAACAGGTTCGTACCCGCAACGATCCGGGCCGAGATCTCCATGATGTAGAACTGGGTGTCGGGTGTGATGATCGTCTCGATGCAAAACGCGCCGAAGAGCCCCTTCGGACCGCAGATCTCCTGGCTGACGCGAACGACGTCTTCGCCCATGCGGTAGGCCTCGGCGAGCATCGACTCGCGCAAACTGATCGGCTGGTTGCCGACCACGACGTACGAGGGATCGAGGTCCATTCCGGCTTGGGCTTGCGAAGGGATGCGGCCGAGCGAGTCGACGTTCGTCTCGTAGCGCCGGTCCATCGACATGATCTCGAGCTTGCCGGTCAGCGGCGAGTAGAAATAATGGATGTAGAGCGGGACGCCGATGATGTACTCTTGCAGGATATAGTTCTGCCGCGCGAGCAGCGAGGCGCGCTCTTCGAAGTCCATCGCGTCGCGCAGGAACATGTAGCCCTTGCCGCCCTGCGCTCCGTACAGCTTGACGATCACGGGGCGGTCGATCTCAGCGCCGGTCTTGAACTGGCGTGGAAGCTTGAGCCCCGCGCGGAGCAGCCAATCGCGCTGCAACTCGCGGCTCGCTTCCCAGTCGAGCACGGCCTTGTTCCCGAAGTACGGGATCGTCATCTTCTTGTGCTCTTCGAGCGAGAGATACGCGACGAACGAGCCGTGCGGGACGATGATGATCTTGCGCTTCTCGAGCTCCGGTACGAGCGCCATGAAGTCGCTGTACTTGTCGATCGTGATGACCTCATCGATGAAGGCATACGAGCTGTACAGCCGGTTGGTGTCGCGAGTGGCGATCGCGAGCGTGCCGAAACCCTCATCGCGCGCGCCTTTGAGAATCTGCAGCGCGGAGTGCGAGCCGAGCGTGGCGATGGTGTACATCTCGCCGACGCCGCTACGCCGCGGATTGGTCTGGGTAAGGGGTTCGACCATCATCGTCATGCTGTAATTGCTACCTGAAACGCCGGATTGCAGAGAAAGGTCTCGATCGCCCGGTCGAGCTCGTGCGGCGCGACGTCGCGCCCGGAATCGTCGAGTAAACGCCAAGCTGTGCGGCGACGGACGCCGCGCACCCCGGGGATCGCGCGCCCGCCCACTAGGGTCGCCGGGGCTTCGTCGCGCGTGGCGACCCATACCTCGCCCGGGATGGGCCGGTCGGACTCCCGTGCTGCCAAGCGGTGCTTGTTCGGGTTATGGATGGTCTCTATCGATGATATCGTTCCGGCCAGGTCGCCGGCCGAGGCGTCGACTTCGAACTGCCAGATGTCGGCCCGCACGACGCGGGCCACTGGGATGCCGAGCCGGGCGAGCGTCTCGAACGCCGTGAAGGCCTCGTTGTCCGGGATCGTCAGCGTCACGGCGAACGTCTGCGTCACGCGATCGCCTCCGCCAGGACGGCACGCGCGAACGCTTCGAAGAAGACGATCCCGCCCGACGGAGCCAGCATCTCCTCGGTATTGCCGCGCACGGCGTCGCGCGTCGCATCGAGATGCTGGAACGTCCAGGCGTCGCGCTCGGGGTGCGGCATGATCGCCAGCACGTTCCCCTCCGCGTTCACGAGCCCCGCGCAGCTCAGCGCCGAGCCGTTCGGCGCCGCGACGGTCGTGCCGTCGCGGTCGCAGTACACGAAGGCGAGATGGCCGTCACGTTCGATGCGCGCCAGTTCGTCGTCGGGCGCGGCGAGCCGGCCGTCGCCGTGCGAGGCCCACGCCGGGATCACCGCGCCGGGCTCGATCCCAGCGAGGATCGGCACGCGGCTCGGATCGACGGCGAGCTTGACGTGGACGTGGACCGATTGGAATCTGCCGCTCGCGTTCGGCGCAAACGCCGCGGTCGGCCGCCGCAGCGGGCCGGTCCCCGGAACGAGCCCCGCTTCGGCGAGGATCTGCGCCCCGTTGCAGATCCCGAGGACGTACTTGCCGGCCTGCGCCGCTTCGATCACCGAATCCATCACCGCGTCGTGCGCGGCAACCGCCCCAGCGCGAATGCGGTCCTCATACGCGAACCCGCCAGGCAAAATGTACGCATCGAACCGCGCGAGCTTCTCGGGCTGCGACCAGTGCACGAGTTCCCCCTCGAGCCCCACCGCACGCACCGCCCGCAGCGTCTCGTCCTCGCTGTTCGTGCCGGGAAACACGAGCACGGCGACACTTCCTGTCATCGCGACTCACTCACCACCATTGTCACGCTGAGCCTGTCGAAGCGCCGTAAAACTCGCGAAGCGGAGCTTCCCACGCCTCGCGGAGTTCTGCAAGCGTCACGCGCTCGTCTCCGATCACCGCGTCCGGCTCACCGGTCACTTCGCCTGCGTCGTACGCGTCGACGTGGTGGCGAGCGCCGAGCTCGGCGAACGACGCCGCGTCGACGACTTCGACGACGAACCCCGGCACTTCGGAGAACCACACGATCTCGTGCCCGGCGTGCTCCGCAACGGGCTTCGGATCGACGCGAAAGCCGCAACGCCGGGGCGAGGTGAGCGACATCTTCGCGATCGCCGCCAGCGTGCCACCGTCGCCGATGAGGTGCGCGCTCGCGATCGCTCCACACGCCAGCGCGTCGGTCACCAGGGCACATTGCCGCACGAATGCATGATAGCGGAGTTCCGGCAGCGTCGCCGACGCGATTCCGAGCAGCTCGGCGATCACGGAGCCGCCCAGTGCGAGCTCCAGCGGCGCGGTCACGACGATCGCCGATCCCGCGTGCTTGAATCCCATCGTCGCGATGCGCGAGACGTCGGCGATGGTGCCGATGCAGCCGACGATCGGTGACGGCGCGACGTGCTTGCCGCTCGACGAGCGGTTGTAGAACGAGACGTTGCCTGAGACATACGGCACGCCGAGCTCCCGCGCGGCGTGCGCGAGCCCGTCGACGGCGGCGACGAACGCGCCCATCTGCTCGGGCACGGTCGGATCGCCGAAGTTGAGGCAGTCGGTCAGCGCGGCGGCATGCGCGCCGACGGCGGCGACGTGGCCGACTGCTTCGGCGACCGCGAGCTCCGCGGCATGCCGCGGATCGATCTTGCCGTAGCGCGGGTTTCCGCCGATCCCGACCGCGACGCCGAGCGGCGCGCCCGGAACCGGAACGAGGACGCCCGCATCGGCGAAGCCCGGGGGGATCGCCGTACACCCACGCACGACGCCGTCGTAGCGGCGAAAGATTGACGCACGCGAGGCGACGTCTCGGTGCGCCAGCACGGCGCGCAGGCGCGCCAAGAGCGTCGCCGGCCGCACGCGGACGGCGTCGACGACGGCGCGCTCGCGCTCCAGTTCGGTTTCGCGGCTGTGCGGCGGCATGACGAACTCGCGATGGTATCGGACGCCGCCCGTCAGGAACTCCAGATCGACGTCCATCACCGTTTCGCCGCAGTGCTTCGCGACGTAACGGCCGGTGTCGCTGACCTTCCCGATGATCGCTGCGCACGCACCGCGCGCGACGCGCGGCAGCGAGTACATCTCGTTGTAGATCGCCAGCAGCGTCGGGGTGAACGACGGCGGGACGATCCAGCACAGCCGCTCCTGAGTCTCCCCGATCGCGATCACTTCGGGCGGCAGATCCCGCTGCGCGGTGGAGACGCGGTCGAGCTCGACCTCCGCGCCCATGCCCCCGGCCGCGCATAGCTCCGCGCTGCAGCCCGCGAGTCCCCCCGCGCCGAGATCCTTGAACCCGGCGACGATTCCGTTCGCACGCAGCTCCGCGAACACCGCGTACGACGCGCGCATGATCACGTTCTTCAGGAACGGATCAGGGACTTGCACCGCGCCCTTGTTTTGATCGGCGTCTTCTTCGTCGAGGGTCAGCGAGGAGAACGAGGCGCCGCCAAAGCCGCTGCGGTCAGTCGCCTTGCCGACGAGCACGATGTCCCACCCGACGCTGCCCTCGGGCGCGCGCGAGTGGATGATGTCCTTCTCTTTGACGAGGCCGAGCGCAACGACGTTGACCAGGACGTTGTCGTCGAACGACTCGTCGAAGAACACGTCGCCGCCGACGTTCGGCACGCCGATCGCGTTGCCGTACGCGGCGATCCCGTCGACGACTTGCTGCGCGACGTAGCGGCAGTGCTCGTTCTCGAGCCGTCCGAAGCGCAGCGGATCGGCGATCCCGATGACTTCCGCACCCATGCACAGCACGTCGCGGACGATCCCGCCGATCCCGGTCGCCGCACCCTCAAACGGTACCACTTGCGAAGGATGGTTGTGCGACTCGTGCGCCACGACGATCCCGTAGGTCTCGCCGTTCCATTCTCCGAGCCGGACGATCCCGGCATCTTCGCCGACGCCGAGCAGCACGCTCGGACCTTCGGTCGGCAGCTTCTTCAGATGCTCGCGGGACGACTTGTAGGAGCAATGCTCGCTCCACTGCGCATCGAACGCGAACAGCTCCGTCGCGGTCGGCAGGCGGCCAAGGTGATCGGCGATGCGGCGGAGTTCGTCGTCCGAGAGCGCGACGCCGAGCTCCCGTCCGCGCGCAACCGCATCGTCGACCCCCGCCGTCACGCTACGCGAACGCTGTCCCGGGTTGCGGCGGCGGGGGCGGCGCGTTGAGCTGCGCGTTCAGCGCGAGGACTTGCGCGCGCGCCTGCGCGTCGCGCAAGAGCGTACGGCCGAAGACCACGGTGTCGTCGAGAGCGAGCACTTTCGCGCACCGCAGCGCCGCCTCGTCGAACCCGCCGCCGGCGGGGTCGAACCGCACCACCGGCTGTCCGGTCGTGTGCTCGAGGATTGCAGGCAGCGCACTCTCCGCGCCGCAGACTGCCGCGAAGACGAGCCGATGGCGCTTGAAGTTGGCGTCGAGCGAGGCAGCCATCGTCGCCGCCTGATCGGGCATGCGACCCGCCGACGTGACCTGCCGCGCGAGTCCGACTCCGAACCGTCCCAGCGCGCGCGCGAACGTCTCGCCGGCGTCGACGTACTCCACGCCGTCGAGGATGATCGCGACGATACCGGGCCGTAGCTGCGGGAAGCTCGCGACCATGAGCGAGACGGACTCGTAGTCGTCCTTGATGCGGTCCAGCGCCTCGTCGGTGACCGTCTCGAGGTTGCGATAGTTCTGTTTGTCGAGGGCGAGGTCTTCACGGCCCTGCGGCCAGATGCGCCACGAGTCGTTGTCGATGACGTCGGCGAGCACGAGCGAGCCTTTGTTCTCGCCGGAGGCGAGGCGCCCGAACTCGACCTTGAGATCGACCAGTGCGACGTCGCGCCGGCCCCAGGCATGCGCGAGGATCTCGTACGTGATCCGCGCGTACTCGCTCATCGTGCTGATCTCGTCAGGCGTCGCCATGCGCCGAGCGACGATCTCCGCTTGCGTGATCAGCGGGTCGTGGTTCGCGTCGTCCTTGAGAAAGAACTCGATGACACGCGGTGCGAGGATGGCGCCGCGCGGGACGTCGGGGTGGCGTCGCGCGAACGAGCCGGCGGCGATCCCGCGCACGACGACTTCGAGCGGCAGCATCTGGCAGCGCCGCACGAGCATCTCGTTGTTGTCGTCGTCCTCGCCGCCGTTGTGATAGTGCGTCGGCAGCCCGCACAGATTGAGCAGCCGGAACACGCGCGACGTCGTCTGTGCGGCGATGCGCCCCTTCCCGTCCATGACGTCGCGCCGAGCGCCGTCGCCGGCGGTGATCGCATCACCCTGCATCACGACGGCCATGTCGGGCTGACCCTCGAGCTCGTAGAGCACCTTGGTCTTGCCGCGCGCGATCTCGTGTCCCTTACGCATCGTTCTTCTCTACCGTCTCCACCGTATCGCGAATGCGCTGCGCGAGGCGCCGCGCGCGCTGCGCCGCGTCACCGACATGGCCCATCGGGTCGAGGCGTTCGCGCACTTCGGCTGGGTCGACCCAGCGTGCGATTCGCTCGTCGTCGGCGAGCAGCGTGGCGAGCGGGTTCGAGTCGCCGGCAGCGAGCGCGTCGTAGGCGCGCATCGCGCTCTCGCGGATCACTTCGTGCAGCTCCTGCCGGTCGCCGCCACGCTTCGCGGCCTCCATCAAGATCGCTTCGGTCCCCGCGAACGGCCCGTAGGTGCGCAGGTTCTCGGTGATGCGGCGCTCGTCGACGCGCAGCCCGTCGACGATCTTCTTCGCGAGCGAGAGGATCTCGTCGGAACACAGCAGCGCTTCGGGCAGGATCGTGCGCCGGTTCGCACTATCGTCGAGCGTCCGTTCCAGCAGGTTGGTCGCCGCGTTCTGCCAGGCGACGTCCGCATAGGCGGGCAGCAGCCGCGCGAGCGAATCGATGCGCTCGGCCATCACCGGGTTCCGCTTGAACGGCATCGCGCTCGAACCGACTTGCTTCGCGCCGAACGGTTCGGCAATATCGCCGAATCCGGGGCTCGCCAGCACGCGCACGTCGAAGGCGAACTTCGAAAGCGACGCGCCCATCCCGGCGAGCGTCGAAAGCAGTAGATAGTCGAGCTTGCGGGGATAGGTCTGGGTCGCGACGTCGCGCGCCGCGAGCCCGAACCGCCCGAGCACGTCGTTCTCTTGATCTTGCGGCGTGCGCGTCGTTCCGTCGAACAGCCGCGTGTACGAGGCCGATGTGCCGACCGCGCCGCGAATCCCCTTGGCCGTGAGCTGTTCGCGTGCGGCGAGCAGCATGGCACGATCGATCAGCAGATCCTGTGCGTAGACCGCGAGGCGGTAGCCGAGCGTCGTCGGCTCCGCCGGCTGGAGGTGCGTATAGCCCATGCAGACGAGATCCGCGCGGCGATCGATCTGCACGGCGAACGCGCGCAGCAGGTCGTCGAGCGCCGCGGTGATTTGATCGAGTGCGAGCCTCATGCGGAACGTCTCGACCGTGTCTTCCACGTCCATCGAGGTCGCGCCGAGGTGGATCTTTCCGCCGCCGACCGTCGCCTGACGCGCGTAGACGCGAATCTCGGCCATCAGATCGTGCCCGATCTCGCGTTCGATCGCGAGAGCCGCCTCCAGATCGATCTCGTCGGCGTGTTTGCGCAGATCGTCGACTTCGGCTTGCGACACCAAACCCGCCCGCTGCTGCGCCTCGGCGAGCGCAACCCAAACCGCACGCCAGAGCTTGCGCCGCTCCCGTTCCGAGAAAAGCTCGCGGAGCGACGGGCGCGCGTAGCGCCACGAGAACGGCGAGGCATAGTTGGTGTCGTTCACGGTTCGTGCGTCGGCTTTCGCGGAACGCGAACCATCAGCCTCGACGAGAAACGTCCTGGGTGGTCGTGGGTGAAGGAGGGTCCTCTCGTCCCGGGAGGCATGCTGCGAGGGCCGGCGGGCACCGCTCGCGGTAGTGGACGACAGGCGCGCTCCCGGCGACCGCGGATTCACCCTGATCGAGATCGTCATCGCCGTCGCAATCATCGCGACCGTGGTGGCTGCCGGCGTCGCCGTCTCGCTCGGCGCTCGCTCGTTCGCCGTCTCGACGGCGGCGGCGGAGTTCGATCACCTCCTCGACAGCGCCCGGACGATCGCGCGCGAGACGCAGGGCGCGACGCTCGTCTTCGCGCCGGACGCCTACGGCGACGGCACCGAAGTGCGTGTCCTGACGTCGGGACCGAACGGCACCCTCGTCGCGACCACGATGCCGATCGTGCGGACGCGCGCAGCGATCGAGGAAGCGACGCTCGGAACGACGCCGTTCGCGTTCGTCGTGCATGCGAGCGGGTCGCTCGGCGGGCGGCCCGGATATCGCCTCGGCGATTCGACCGCCTCCGGCGAGGTGGGCTGCCCTGCGGCCGGCACGTTCCATTTCGTCATCCGCGCCGCAGGCGCGACCGCGGACCGCCTGATCCCGTGCCGCATCAACTTGGCGGCGACCGGGCCGCTGACGATCCCGACGTGGCCGCCCGCGGTCATCGCGCCTCCACCGACACCGTGCGGCGGTCCGTGCCAGCCGGGGACGCTTCCGACCCCGCCGTCGTCCTCGCCGACCTGCCCGCCGAACTTCACGGCGACCCCCGGCGGTTGCGCGCCGTCGCCCGCGCCCGGCGCGCCGCAGTATCACGTCAGCGCTTCTCTCGCCTCCGCCACGATGCCGGTTGGTGGAAGCACGTCGCTGACCGCACAAGCGACGCTGACGAACCCAGCTGCCGTCGCGCCCGGGACGCCGACATCGATCCCCGTGCTGGTCCAGCAAACCTCGAATACGGTGTGCACGGCAACGCCGCCCGGTGCTCAGCCGTCCGGCGCGCAGTTCGCGCTGAACGCGATTGCATCCGGAACGTGCACCGCAACGATCGGCGCCGATGCATCCGGCGTCCCCGGCGCAACGGCGGACACCACGTCGCTCACCGTCACCGTCACCGCAGCGCCCAGCGCAACGCCGTCACCCCAAGCCTGCGATCTCATCGAGAACGGAAAATGCTATCACCGGATCGTCGACCGCACGTCGCAGACATTCTGGAAGCACGTCGTGCCCGACGATAACTGCGCCGTTGTACCGGGCGGTTCACCGTGCATGTTTCTCGACTCGATCAAACAGATTTTCCTCGAACCCGGGTTCGGGATCCAGCCACCGGTGCCACCTACGGACTCCGCCCACGAGATCTTGATCAAAATCGACTCTATCGTCACCGTCCTGACAGCATGTCTGCCTTACACCGTCTTCGCAGCAGACAACCCCGCCATTCCAATATTCTGGGGAGGCCAAGCGATCGGTGCGCCTACGAATCCAGACGATGGCCTTGGAGAGCCGTCGATCTTCACGACGGGCAATCGCATCATCGAGGCGTGGGCGCCGACCGGCAACTTCACCCTCGGCAACACTTGGAGCCAGCCGACGACACTTTCGGAGATGAGCTCCGCGCTTGCCTTTCGTCGAGTCGGTTTGCCGTTCAGTCTGACGTATTCCGCGAGCGATATTACGCCGGGAGCCTACGTTCAGCTACATCCGGACTTCCCAGGATGTGACGCTGCGGGCGACCCCAACGCACCGGGCGTGGAATACGGCAATGCCGGGGTGGCATTAGTGCTTGAAGTCTATCAAGCGGTACCATAGATGCGCGAAGACGTATGGAAAAGGCGGGACTCACGCCCCGCCTTTCCTACGAGGGGAGTTGTCGGGCTAGAACCCGTACCCGAGCGTCTGCTCAACAAATCCGACTAAGTTAAGTCCCCCAGCGGGCCCATCAATCGAATACAACTGAACCACATATGGCTGCCCTGCAACCGGCGCGGGGGCGGGAATCGACGTGATCGCTACTGGGTTTCCAGCAGCCACGCCGGCGCCATCGTAGAAACCAGCTGGGATCGAGACCAGAGACGAGGCCACGAAGGCGTTGCTGGTTTGCGCTAGCACCGTCGACGGTTTCGGCGCTGCTACGTTCCCTGACCCGGTGAGGACCGTCGCTGTTACGCACGGCGTGACGGTCGTTGTGCACAGACCGAAACCGACGCCCGTCTTCCCCACGCTGAACGCCGGCGACGCATTGTGCACGATCACCTCGGTACCGGCGGGGGCAATCGCGAAGATCGGCTCAGCGTAGACGTACAGCCCCAACGTAGCGCCCGTTCCGGCGAGCACCACGGTTAGGCGCGCACCGGCCGCGGGTGCGATCGCCGGGCTGATCGTGATCACCTTGATCGTATTTGTCCCGAGGTACGGACCCGGAGCCGTCGGACACTCGAGACCTGCGTTCGCTCCGCCGAGGCCGGGGTACACCGCGACCGTGTGCGGGATGCCGCCCGGAACCGAGTACAGTGCGGGCGTCGCCTTTCCGTATGCCGTGCTTATGTTGGTGATGACCCCGAACGGGAGGTTGTCGACGCAGACGTCGACGGTCCCAGTCGGATTCGCCGGAGTTACTACGTCCGGCGATCCCTGGATGAATCGCAGCAGCGAGAGGCCGTTTGCGCCGCTCTGGATGGTTCCGGGACTACCACCGGCGTTGTTGGGCGGGCCCGCGAACGGCAGCGTCGTGCCGGCCCCATTCGAACACGCGGTCATCGAGAGAGCGAACGCGCCCAGGACGGCCAGGCGGGCGAGAAGACTACGCATGCGTGGAGTGACCTCTCAGGGAGCCGAAGGCAAGCGACGACGCAAGGTCACCGAAAACGGCGACCTGCAATGGTGCGCGACGTTGGATTCAAGCCCGCGCGAATCCTCCGGTAATTCACCGAAGTAAGGCGAGCCGCGAGGCCAAGTCGGCCGTGAGGAGCTCGATCATCGAGCGGGGGTCGTCGATCCGTCCCGTCACGACCGCCTCGAAGCCCCGGACGGCCGATTCGTAGCCGTACCGGGCACGCCGTTCGCCGATGCGGCGTGCAATGGGCCGCAGCGTACGCTCGCGCCAGCGATGCCGGGGCGGGAGGGCGCCGCCGCCGGGGCGCGCCAGCTCCCAGAGCAGTGCAAATTCCCCCGCGAGCGCGCTCGCCAGGGGCACCGCGGCCCCGCGGGGGTCGTTCGCGAAGAGCTCGAACGCGATCGCCAGGGCCTCGTCCGGACGGCCCTCCACCACGGCCGCGGCGTACTGCCAGGCCTTTGGGTCCTCGACGCTGAGGCTCTCGCGCTCGAGGTCCGCCACCGTGATGGTCCGGCCGAGCAGCGCCAGTTTCTCGAGGTCGTTGCGAATCGAGCCGACGTCGGCGTCGCTCTCGGCTAGGATCGTGATCACGCGCGGCTGGGCTTTGGCGCCCAGCGCTTCTAGCGTCTCGCGCACGAAGCGCTCGCGCACGTCGGCGTTCGGGGTCGTATCGATCCGCAGCGCTCTGCGACCGGCGAGCTGGCCGTACGGCTCGGGCTTCGTCTTTTTCGCGGGCGAGAAGAGGTCTTCGAGCACCAGCGTGTTTCCGTCCGGAACGCTTTCCGCGACGGCCCAGAGATCGCGCCGCGGCTGCGCCCGCAAGCGCTGGCAGTTGCGGACCACGACGACGCGCCGGTCGGCCAGGAACGGCATCGCGTTGACGGCGTCACCGGCCGCGCGGCCGATCGATTCGCTCTCCGGTCCGTCGAAGACGTCGCAGTTCAGCGCACGCATGTCTTCCGGGAGCAGCCGGTCGAGGACGGCGTCCAACGCGCGCTGGGCGAGGATCGGATCCTCGCCCTCGATCACCACGAGGCCGTCGATCTTCGGGCTCTTGTCGAGGAAGTCGTAGAACTTCACGCGACGGGCAGCGGAACGCGCGGGCGGTGCTCGAGATCGGCGATCGCATCCGCGTACGGCGGAGCGATCACGCCGTACTCGGTGATGAATCCGGTCACCAGACGGCCGGGCGTGACGTCGAAGGCCGGGTTGAAGACCGCATCGTCGGGCGCGATCCGCACCTCGTCGGGCGAACGCTCTTCGATCGGGATGCCGGCGCCGGATTCGAGCGTGAAATCGAACGTCGACCGCGGCGCCGCGACGTAGAACGGGATCCCGTGATGGGCAGCGGCGATCGCGACGCCGTAGGTGCCGATCTTGTTGGCGGTGTCGCCGTTGCGCGCGATGCGGTCGGCGCCGACCACGACGGCGCGAATCGACTTGCGCTGCATCGTGATCGCCGCCGCCGAGTCGACGATCAGCGTGCACGGCACGCCCCCTTCGTGCAGCTCGAACATCGTCAGCCGCGCGCCCTGGAGCAACGGCCGGGTCTCGTCGACGAAGACGTGCAGCGCCTTGCCGGCACGGTGCGCGGCGATAAAACAGCCGAGCGCGGTGCCGTCGCCGCCGGTCGCGATCGGCCCGGTGTTGCAATGCGTGAGGACGTTCCCGCTGGCCGGAAACAGCTCGACGGAGGCCTCGGCGATGCGCCGGTCGACGTCGCGCTGCTCCTCGTGGATGCGGTTCGCTTCGGCGAGCTCCTCGCCGGGCGGTGCGGCCAGCACGCGATCGACGGCCCAGGCCAGGTTCACGGCGGTTGGGCGCGCGGCGCGAATCTGCGCGGCCGCCGCCTCGTAGCCCGCGCGATCGCCGGCGTAGATGCGCGCGGCGAGCGCGACACCGTACGCGCCGAAGATCCCGATCGCCGGCGCACCGCGCACGGCCAGCGTACGAATCGCATCGACGACGTCGTCAACCGTCGTCGCACGCTCGCGCGCAACGGCTTGCGGCAGCGCCCGCTGATCGAGAAAACCGACGGCGTCGCCGTCGTACCAGACCGAATCCACACCCGGCGGATTCGGCGGGGGTCAGTGAACTACTGTCAAGCCCGCACGGTGTTCATCGCCGTGTAGCAACTCCGGCAATAGACCGGCCGATCGCCCCTGGGCTTGAACGGCACCGTCGTCTCCGTGCTGCACTGCGCGCACACCGCGTCGAACATCTCGCGCAGACCGGCCGTCGATGAGGGCGCTTGGCCGAGTCCGCTCGATCGCTGCGTCTTCCGCACCGTACGGCAGTCGCGGCAGCGTTGCGGTTCGTTCTCGAAACCCTTCTCCGCGTAAAACATCTGGTCGCGGACCGAGAAATCGAACGAATTCCCGCAGTCTTTGCAAATCAGGACTTTGTTTTCGTACACTGACGCTCGGCCGGGCGGCGAAGCCACCCGGCCCCCCTGGAAGCGGATGAGCAATACGGCGCCGACCGATCGGAGGCGCCGTACGGGGGAGTATACGGTAGCCGGCGTCTCTTGGCAATCCAGCAGGCCGAATTGTCTGAATCAAGGCCCCAGGCGGCCTACCGAAACCCCACCCGAGCGGTCTCGCGCTTCGGTTCGATGACCGCGACCGTCGCCGCGGCGACGGCGGCTTCGTAGCCCTTGTCGCCGCGGGCGGGGTCGGCTCGCTCTTCGGCTTGCGCGCGGTTCTCGGTGGTGAGGACGCCGAAGCCGATCGGCACGCCGCTGGCGAGTTGCACGTCCATGATGCCGCGCGCGCACTCGCCGGCGACGTAGTCGAAGTGTGGTGTGTCGCCGCGAATCACGACGCCGAGCGCGACGACCCCGTCGATCTTGCTGCCCGCGATCAGCCGGCGCGCCGCGATCGGCAACTCGAAACAGCCCGGCACGCGCACGACTTCGACAGCGTCGTCGGCGACGCCGCAGTCACGCAAGCCGCGGCGCGCACCGTCTTCAAGCTGGGCGGCAAGATCGGCATAGAAGTCCGCAACCACGATCGCGAACGACTTCCCGGCGGCGTCCGGAAGCGCGCGTTTCTTCGCGTTTTTCTTGGCAGTCTTCATTCCGAACCACCCGGGTTCGGCGCGCCGAACATGTGCCCCATCTTGTCGCGCTTCGTCTCCATGTAGTGCGCGTTGTGCACGGTCGGCACCATCTGGATCGGAACGCGCTTTTTAATCGTCAAGCCGAATCCCTCGAGCCCGGCGATCTTCTTCGGGTTGTTCGTCAGCAGGCGCATCTCGCGCACGCCGAGATCGACCAGGATCTGCGAGCCGATCCCGTAGTCGCGCTTGTCGGCGGGAAGCCCGAGCAGCGTGTTCGCCTCGACAGTGTCGGCGCCGGCATCCTGCAGCGCGTAGGCGCGCAGCTTGTTGGCCAGGCCGATCCCGCGGCCTTCCTGATGCAGGTACAGGAACACGCCCCGACCCTCGCGCGCGATCGCCGCGAGCGCCGCGTCGCGCTGCGGCCCGCAATCGCAGCGCAGCGAATGCAGCGCGTCGCCGGTGAGGCATTCACTGTGAACGCGCACGAGCACGTCTTTCCCGTCGCCGATCTCGCCCATCACCAGCGCGACGTGCGCGGTCTTGTCGGTCTTCGTTTCGTATGCGACGCCTTGGAACACGCCGTTGACGGTCGGTAACGCGAACTCGGCGATCCGCTCGACCAGCTTCTCGTGCCGCATCCGGTACGCGATCAGATCCTTGACCGTGATCATGCGCAGCCCGTGCTTCTCCGAGAACAGTTTCAAATTATCGCGACGCATCATCGAGCCGTCGTCGTCCATGATCTCGCAGATCACGCCGGCCGGATAGAGACCGGCCAGCTTGGCGAGGTCGACCGAGGCCTCGGTCTGTCCGGCGCGCACGAGCACGCCGCCCTCACGCGCACGCAGCGGAAACGTGTGCCCGGGACGCAAGAAATCCGACGGTCCGGCTTTGGGGTCGATCAGCGCGCGGATCGTGTTCGAACGGTCCTGCGCGGAGATCCCGGTGGTGACGCGGCCGCGCGCTTCGACGGAAACGGAGAACGCGGTCCCGAGCGGCGCGGTGTTGTCGTTCACCATGTTCGGGATCTGCAGCGCGTCGAGGCGTTCGGAGAGCATCGGGACGCAGATCAGGCCGCCGCCCTCCTTGCGCATGAAGTTGATCGCCGCGGGGGTGACCTTCTCGGCCGCCATCACGAGGTCGCCCTCGTTCTCGCGGTCCTCGTCGTCCATGACGACCACCATTTTTCCGTCGCGAATGTCGGCGATCGCCGACTCGATCGAATCCATCGTACTCCGTTCAGGGTCCAGCCGCCGGCCGAGCGCTGGCAGCGCCGAAGCGAGCTTCCGGACCGTCTGGTACGACGGCTCTCGGCGCCCGCTCCGCAGCAGCGAGATCGCCGCCTCGGTCAGCCCCGCCCGCTGCGCCAGCTGAGCGGCGCTAAGCCCGGCATCGGCCATCGCGGTCCGCAACTCGTTCGAGAAATGCTCCACACCCCTAAGACTCCTCGATCGCCTTGACAGTTGTCAAGATGATATACTTGACTCATTGACTTCCTGAGATTTTGCGCCGCGCGATCGGCTGCATCTCGTCACTGACCCCGCTCGGCTTGACGCTCGAGGAGTCTCTCCGCGCGCTCTCAGTCTGGACCGAACGGTACTCTGCTAAAGTGCGGAACGCCCAAGAAGCCGTCGACGCCCGCGCAGGGGCCGCACGCACCGCCTGATCGAGAAGCCTCGGCGCACCCGCAAAATGTGACGGGTCGGCAACGCGGCGCCTGGTGGACTGCATCGCGCGACAGGAGTCGGTCGCCGCCGCGCAAGTCAACACTTTACGGATAGCGGTCGCTTACCCGACGCGCATGTTCGGCAATGTCTACCCCTTTCCCGATACCGGGCCGTATTTGCCTGGAACATACTGAAGATTACCAATCGACAGTGAACTGAAAGTGTCAAAAACTATGGCCCTGCCAACCCTCCTTCCCGCAATGGCATATGAAAGCGTCAATCCATTTGACGGAAAGACGCTCAAGACGTTCGTGGAAACCACCGACGCTCAACTCGAGACCAAGATTGCCGCTGCACAAGCCTGTTACGCGACGTGGCGGCTAAAGACGTATGCCGAGCGCGCGACCATCGTCGCCAATGCGGCAAAGATCATGCGCGCTAAGGTCGACGAGTTCGCCCGTACGGCGACGCTCGAGATGGGCAAGCGGATCAACGAGGCTCGCGGTGAGGTACAGTTCAGCGCAGATATTCTCGCGTATTATGCCAAGAACGCCGAACGCTTCCTCGCGCCGGTCAAGCTGAACCCGAAGATCGGGCAAGCTCACATGGAGAGCAGTCCGATGGGAATCATCTTCGGCGTCGAGCCGTGGAACTTCCCGTTTTACCAACTCGCGCGCGTCGCCGGCCCTCACTTGATGGCAGGTAACGTCCTCATGGTGAAACACGCAGGCATCGTGCCGCAATGCGCGATCGCCTTCGAGAAGCTTTGGGTCGAGGCGGGCGCGCCCGCTGGTTTGTATACCAATCTCCTGATCACGTACGAGCAGGCGAAACGCGTCGTCGACGACCCGCGGATCAAGGGCGTCGCGTTGACGGGCAGCGTCGCGGCCGGCAAGAGCATCGCGTCAAGAGCCGGACGAAACGTCAAAGTGTCCTCGATGGAGCTCGGCGGAAGCGATGCGTTCATCGTTCTCGAAGATGCCGATCTCGAACTCGCCATCAAGTGGGCCGTGTGGGGCCGGATGTACAACACCGGCCAAACCTGCTGCGCGGCGAAGCGATTCATCGTCGTGGAACAACTGGCCGACACGTTCCTGGAGAAGTTCCGGACGGCGCTCGCGGCTCTCAAACCGGGGGATCCGCTCGACGAGAAGACGACCTTGGGTCCGCTGTCGACCGAATCCGCGTTGGTGCAGCTCCTCAAACAGGTCGATGCCGCAGTGTCCCATGGAGCGAAGGTGGTACTTGGCGGCAAGCGCATCGATCGACCGGGATCTTTCATGCAGCCAACGATCCTGACGAACATCACGCCGAAGAACCCCGCTTTCAGAGAAGAGTTCTTCGGACCAGTCGCGCTCTTTTTCCGAGTCAAGGATGAAGACGAAGCCATCGCGCTCGCGAACGACTCCGACTTCGGATTGGGCGGCTACGTCTTTACCAGGGACGAAGCGCGCGGTCAGCGCGTGGCAAGCCGTGTCGAGACCGGTATGATGTTCATCAACAACATGTCCTGGTCCGATGCCGACCTGCCGTTCGGCGGTATCAAGGACTCCGGTTACGGCCGCGAGCTTGGCGACATGGGCATTCAGCAGTTCGTGAACAAGAAGCTGGTACGCTTCGGCTCTATCGAAGCTCCGTCAACGTAGCGCCAGGAGCGCGAAAGCGACGACTCTTCATACTCGCGCAGTCCAGCCCACGACGGGCAGGACTGCGCGAGCTATCGCGACTACGCTAGGTGGATTGCCCAGCGGAGCGGCTGGAGGCGATACCTTGGGACGGAATACGTCGGGCGGCGCGCCAGCAGCGGACGGATGGGGATCCGTCCGTTTCCGGCGCAGTTGGAGCAGATGACTGCCTGCGAGCCGGAGCAGCTCCAGCGGTAGCTCCAGCCCCAGCCGCCGCAGTCGAGGCACGTCGCTGTGCGACGCGCGCAGCGACAGACCACGCCGTGACGGCAGCAGCCTATCACCGCGGCTTTTCTCCCGTCGCACTCGCTTCGTGCAGGCTCGCGCTCGCCGCGGCGGGCGATGCCGCGCGGCGCACATCCCGTACTGCGCTTGCGGACGCGCTGTAGGCCATTGCGGTCCCGTCTTCCGTTGCGGCGTAAGACACGGCGTAATTCGAGTCGAGGCTCATCCCGGCTGCGACTTGCTTCGCGTCCTGGTTCGCGCCGAGGTACATGATCGTCCAGCCGTCGCGCTCCTTCTGCTTGATCCGCGCTGCGAGCGCCTCGCGCGTGTATTCCACGGACGCGTTTTCGAGTCCATCGGTCATCACGACGAGCACGATCGTGCGGTCGGCGGAGCGCGGGTCGGCTTCGATCCGTGAGATCGTCGATCCGATCGCGTCGAAGAGCGGCGTCCCGCCGTCCGGCTTGTAGTCAGCCTCCGTGAGGTCGACGACTTCTTTGAGCAGCACGCCGTCGTACTTCACGCGTACGCGCGGTTTCGTTGGATCCTGCGGCGCGTCGAACGTCACGAGCGTGAGCAGGTCCTCGGGGCCGTCCTTGCGCTGATCGGCGAGCCACGCATTCGCGCCGTCGATCGTCGCCTGGCGGAGCGCGCTCATCGATCCGCTCTCGTCGAGAATGAGGGCGCAGGAGAGTCGCTTAGGCATCGTCGTCATGCTTGGGGCCTTTCAGAAGTTCGCGCAGCGGACGTAGCCGCTGCTCGGCGGCGGACGTCGCCGTGTAGGTGATACGAGACGCTCCGCCAGGGGTCGTCGTGCGCGTCTCCGCGACCAGCCCCTGCTCCGAAAGGCTCTGCAGCGCGGAGTACGCGGTGCTGCGCGCAATCCCGATTTCGCCGAGGGTCATGGCGACCGCCGACGGAGTCGCTTGGCCGGCTTGGTGAACCTTCCAAAGCGCGAGCATTTCGGAAAATCGCTTCGTTTCGCGTCCCATATTCGGACACGATTCTATCCGGTATTTGGACAAAATGCAAGAGTCCGACCCATCTTGACTTATCGCGATATATCTTTTAGTATCGCGACATGATGCATGAACACATGGGCCGGGCTTGGTTCCGGCACGGTCATGGCCGAGGCTTCCGAGGCGTCTGGGGGCTCGGCTACAACAAGGAATGGGGCGGCTGGCGGGCCGGCTGGATCCAGCCGATGCGGCGCGGCGAGGTGAAGTTTGTCGTGCTCGAGGTGCTGGCCGATGGGCCGAAGCACGGCTACGAGATCATCACCGCGATCGAGGAGCGGCGCAACATTCGCCCCAGCGCGGGGTCGATCTATCCGACGCTGCAGATGCTCGAAGATGGTGGCTTCGTCACCTCCGGGGATGTCGACGGCAAGCGGATCTACACGATCACCGATGCCGGGTTGAAGCTGCTCGCGAACCGGGGCGCCGAGGCCGAAGCCGGCGTCGACGTTGACCGCGATCCGCACGACCGCTTGAAGGAGTCCGCGGCGAAGCTCGGCGCGGCGGTGATGAACGTGCGCAGCAGCGACGATAAGACGATCGACCGCGTGCGCGAGGTCCTCGACAAGGCGCGCAAAGAGATCTACACGATCCTCGCGTCGGACGAGAGCTAGTTTAGAGCGGAAGTCCCAGCTGCTCGCAGATCAACGCCGCGGCCTGCGCGCGCGTCAGCGCGCCATCGGGCCAATCGAACTGATGGTTCTCCCGCTGGTCGATCGCGTCGCGAGCGGCCTGCGGAAAATCACCGTCCGGATCGAAGTTGCGCGTTTGGCCGTCACCCTCGAACGTGCCGCGCACACCCAGCAGCTGGATCGCCGCGAACGTTCGCTCGTCGTCTTCGAACGCCACGTCGTCCCACCAGAAGATCGGTGTTCCGCGCGTCAGTAGCCGCCGCTGGTATGCCGTGACTCGCCCGGCGTCGTTCCAGACCGCGCCCGGTGTAACGCCCTGCCCCTTGCAGTACGACGCGAGCACGCCGGCCGCTTCGCCGATCGCCCATTCGACGGGATGAACGCGGTAGGCCCCGGAGGTGAGATGGGTCGCGCAAATGTTCTTGCACGCCGCAACGAAGTTGTTCAGCTCTCGCGGCAGCATCGTCCCGAGGGGCACCTGGAACGGAGCCGTGCCGATGCCGTGCCACGGCGTGCCGATGTTCGGCGTTGCGGCGTCCTCTTGCTTGTTGTCGGTGGCATACCAGCCTTGGTGGACGTCCGCGGCGTACCACCCGATGCCGCAGCTGTCCGGGAAGTTCTGCGCGCGCTGCCCGTGCGTTTTCGCGTCGATGTGGTTCTGAGCGACGCGGACCCACGCGTTCGCAAGACGGCGCGACTCGCGGATGTACGGTAACGGCGCGGTCCCGTCCGCCGTTCCGAACGCCTCCGCGTCGACCTGCAGGTTCGGGTAGCCGGTGCCGTTTCCGTCGTCGCGCGGCACGTCGTTCTGCAGGTAGTATGCGTACGCGATCGAGACGGCACGTGCTTCCTCGACGATCTGCGCGTCCTGCGCCGCCGAGTGCGGACTGGTCGGAATCGCTCGGGTCAAATAGTCGTTGCTGCCGACGTTGATCGTCGTCCGCGGGGGCCGGCCGTCGCTGAAGTTGCGCGGATCGATGAACTGGCGATAATTGAAGAGCGTGTCGCTCTCCTGCGGCGGATTGTAAACGAGACGGATGTCGCCTTCACCGCCGAGCGGCCCCGGCAGCTTCAGGCGGTCGAAGCCCTGGCGCCTGCGTATGTCGTCGTACGCCGCGGGTTTGGGGATCCGATGGTCTTCACCCGGCGGGCGCCACACGAGCGCGATCGGGACCGTGAACGGCTGGACCCATTCTGAGTGCGCCGCGTCCGCGGCTTCCTGCTCGCCGGTATCAGCTCTCGACTCGGCGCCGATTACCCACCGCACATCGCACAGCGGCAGCAAGTCCCCAAGATCGGTCGCATCGACGTACACGCCGCCGACGTACGAGTCGCCGCCAACGGTGAGTCCGTGAACCGCCCCATCGTGCACGTCGGCCGCGGTTACGGCCGCTCCGAACTTCACCTCGACGCCGGCCTCGTTCAACGCGTCGGCAAACACGGAGCGCACGACTTGCGGGTCCGCGGCGAAAGGATGACCCTTGCGCTGGCCGTTCGGCGTGGTGAACGGCGGCCCGACTCCGGCGAAGCCGGGGTTGAAGTGCACCTGCTGCAACCCCATCGCCGATCGCTTCCCGTCGTAGCGCGCTCTAATCAGATGGCGGACGTCGCGATACGACTTCGGGCTGCCCGTCGACTCGGTCAATACGGCGGCCGCTTCGTCCCAACGCGTGCAGCCTTGGGAAGTCGCCTGACCACCGACCCAGTCGCTCGACTCGAGCAATACGACCTTCACGTTGCCGCCGGCTGCCGCGCTCAGCGCCGCCGCGACCCCGCCGAAGCTCGCACCCACGATTACAACGTCGTACTCAAATGTCGCCATGATCCGCACCCATCGTTCTTATCGGGATCGTCCCCTTCTCTCGGCCGCTGAAGCTACCTTTCCAACACCGCGGGCATCGACACGATCCTCGCGTTGGACGTCCAATGTTCCACAGGATACTTACGAGTTGTCCGGAACGCACGACGCGACGCGCCGCCGCACAAGCGACGCTTTTTACTGTAATTTCGGAGGAACGACCTGCATGCGGAAATCTTTCGCCGGCTCGACACGGCTCGCGCTTGGCGTCGGAGCGCTCGCGCTCGGACTGCTGGCGAGCACGTCGCTCGTCTCGGCGTCAGGCGCCGGCGCCAAATACGGCGCGCACGACCCTCGTACGTGCGCCTCCTTCAAGGAGCCGGCGAATGGAGCGATGAGTGCTGAAATCGCGCGCCGCTATTTCATCTGTGGCGCTGAAAATGAAACGCACATGGCCGGTACTACGACGCTCAACCTCGTGAGTGACGTCAAGGTTGAAATCGGTGCTTCGCGGCCCTTCAACATGGCGACCGACAGCTTCACCGATGTCGATCCCCGCAAGCCGGTGTTTCCCATCCGGGGCAGCTTTTGGTCGTACTACTGCGGTCCGCTCGGTGCGATCAACGGAGCACCGGGCAAAAACTGTGCCTCTGCCAACGAAACGATCGCGCGAGGCGAATGCTACAACGACACGTTCAGTGACTGGCACTGCGTCATGCTCGGTAACGTTCCCGGCTCCGGCTACAAGAACTATCAAGCTCCGCCAACCCGATTGTAGGCCTGGTTCGCGGGACGTAGGGTCCGGTCAGGCTGATCGGGCCCTACGTGTGGCCCCACCGTTCGCCCTTCGACAGGCTCAGGGTGACATCGGGGGTGTGCGCAGTGCGAGGGCTAGCGGTGCGGGGATGCGGGTTGCGCGGAGGGTGGTGCGGTCGAGGGCTGCGAGAATCAGCGTGCCGTCGACGAGGCGCGTGCCGTCCGCGGCACGCGCGATCGGGAAGGCGAACGTCATCGACGATCCGCCGATCTTCTGCAGCTCTGCGCGGCAGACGACCTCTTCGTCGAGTCTTGCCGGCGCACGGTAGTCGCACGCGAGGTGGACCCGTGCGATCCACACGCCGTGCTGCTCGGAGAGCACGTCGTACGGGAAGCCGATCGCGCGGAAGAACTCCGTCTCGGCGGCTTCCATGAACCGCAAGTAGCGGCCGTAGTACACGATCCCCATCATGTCGACGTCGCTCCAGCGGACGCGTTCACGCACCTCCGGGCCGGTCCGAAGCGGCGGTTTCGCGGCGCTGCGCACGCTCAGATCTCGTACGCCCAGGCGACTTCGTCGGCGGTCGGCGCCGAGTCGCGCTGCGTGTACGCCGCTATCGCACCTTGCGCGTAGCGCGCCACCGGATCGACTTCGAGGTTCACCCGGTCGCCGGGTCCTTTGCTACCCAGCGTCGTGCGGCGTGCCGTCTCGGGAATCAGCGCGATCGTAAACCCGTCGGTCGTGACCGACGCGACGGTCAGGCTCACGCCGTCGACCGCGACGTACCCCTTCTCCACGATGAACGGGACCAGCGCGTCGGGCAGGACGACGTGCACGCGGAAGCCTTGCCCCTCCGGCTCCTTGTTCAGGATCGACGCACTCGCGTCGACGTGGCCGTAGACAAGGTGGCCGCCGAGCCGGTCGCCCAGCCGCAGCGAGAGTTCGAGGTTGACCCGGTCGCCGGCACTCAGCGTGCCGAAACCAGTGCGCATGACGGTCTCCGGTACGACGTCGAAGCGCATCGTCCGCGCGTCAAAGGCCACCACCGTGAGGCACGCGCCGTTGACGGCGACCGAGTCGCCGATCGCGACGCCGTCGGCCACCGCATCCGGTGCCTCGACGACGAGGGTCATGCCGCGCCGGGCGTCGCCGTCGATCGAGGCGACGCGACCGTCGTGCGCGATCAGGCCGGAGAACACGAGCTGAGGTCGGCAGAGAGCAGCATGTCGTCGCCGACGCGTTCGATGCGGTCGAAGCGCCATCCGTTCGATCCGTCCAGATCGGCCCCCCCGAGGGCCGGCACGGCGTCCTCGCCGGATAGGAACGTGGGTGCCACCAGCCACACGACGCGCTGGACGAGCCGGGCCGCGAGAAGCCGGCCCGCCAGCGTCGGGCCTCCCTCGCACAGCACCGTCGAGATGCCGCGCGCCCGCAGCGCGACCAGCGCACCGCCCAGGTCGAGCTCGCGTGCATCGTCGTCGCCGACGTAGACCACGTCGGCGGCCGCTTCGAGCGCGGCAAACCGCGCGCGCGCTCCGCCGGGCGCCAGAACGATGGTCGGTGAGTAGGCGTCGGCGGGCGCGGCGGGCGGCGGCATCACGACGCGGCTGCCGGCGGGGATCGGGTCGGTCTCGCACATCACCACGCGCGTGTAGGGCTTGCGCCGCGTCGCGTGCGGACGCACGGTGAGCAGCGGATCGTCGACGCGGATCGTTCCGGCACCGACCATCACCGCGTCGTGCTCGACGCGCAAGTCGCGCACCAGCTCGCGCGCCGGCGCGCCGGTGAGCCAGTGTTGTTCGCCGCGGCGCGCCGCGACGAAGCCGTCGAGCGAGGCCGCCATCTTCAACGTCACGTACGGACGGTCGTGCGCGATCGTCCAGCGGAAGCGTTCGATCAGCTTCTCCGACGCGGCGTCATCGACGACGTCGACCGCGACGCCGGCATCGCGCAGCCGGGACACGCCGCCTTCGGCGGTCTTCGGATTCGGATCGAGCGCACCGATCACGATGCGCGCGAGCTCGGCCTCGATCAGCGCCTCGCTGCACGGCGGCGTGCGCCCGTGGTGGTCGCACGGCTCGAGCGAGACGTAGGCGGTGGCCCGGCGCACGTCGTTGCCGCGCGCGCGCGCGTCGAGCAGGGCCTCGACCTCGGCGTGCGGGCCGCCGCGCCGGTGGTGCCAGCCTTCACCGAGCGTGACGCCGTCGCGCACGACGACGCAGCCGACGGACGGATTCGGCATCGCGTCGGCGAGGGAGCGTGACGCGAGCTCGACCGCCCGCGCGAGGTAGGTGGCGTCGCAGTCTACGGCGTGACCTGGACGCCCTTCCAGAACGCGACGTAGCCCTCGATGTTCTTCGCCGCGTCCTTCGTCTGTGGGTAGTACCACGCCGCGTCGGGGTTGCGGTCGCCGTTCACCTCGACGGTATAGTAACTCGCGGTGCCCTTCCACGGACAGACCGAGTGCGTCTCGGATGGCTTGAAATACTCGTTCTTGATCGCGTCCGGCGGGAAATACTGATTGCGCTCTACGAGTTCGGTGCGGTCGCTCTGGGCGAGCACGGCACCTTTCCACATGGCTTTCATGGCGACGGCAACGACCCACGTCGAGCCGGATTGGTTCCGGCCGAGGGGGCGCTGAGCGGGGTTCGCTGCCGGTCAGGCGGCGTCCGCGCCAGGACGACGAGGCGACGGACGTCGACGCCCGCGGCGCGCAGCAGCCGGATCGCGTCGCGCGCCGTCGCGCCGGTGGTGCAGACGTCGTCGATAAGGGTTACGC
>CALEOJ010000211.1 GCA_937910425.1 uncultured candidate division WPS-2 bacterium | reverse complement strand
GTGCTCGCCGTCGACGTCGGCGTGCAGCAGGCCCACGGCGACCGCGGTGATTCCACGCTCGCGCACCGTCTCGACGGCGCGGGCGACGGTGGCGAGATCGAGCGGCCGCAGCACCGCGCCGTCGTGCGCGCGCCGCTCGGTGACGACCAGCCGGTCCTCGCGCCGCGCCAGCGGCTTCGGCCGGGTGACGTTCAGGTCGTAGATCGCGCTGCGGTTCTGCCGCCCGATCTCCAGCACGTCGCGGAACCCTTCGGTCGTGATGAACGCGACCCGCGGCAGTTCGAGGTGCACCTGCCCCAGCAGCGCGTTCGTCGCGATCGTGCTGGCGTGCGCGACCAGCGCGATCTCGTTCGCCGCGACCTCTTCGAGCAGCGCCGCGAGCGCGGTGAGCAGTCCCTCTTCCGGCGCCCGCGGCGTCGAGGAGACCTTGTACCGCACCAGCCGCCCGTCGTCGGCCAGCGCGACCAGATCGGTGAACGTCCCCCCGATGTCGATCCCAACCCGCCAGCTCATGCGGCACTGATTCCGAGGAAGGCTTCTTGCACGAGAGGGTCTCCGATCAGGTCGCGGGCGGCGCCGTGCAATACGACGCGGCCGGTTTGCAGGACGTAGGCGGTGTCGGCGGCGCGCAGCGCTTCGCGGACGTTCTGCTCGACGAGCAGCACCGTCGTTCCGCCGGCGGCGACGGCGCGAATCCCGGCGTAGATCTGCGGGATCAGCAGCGGGGCGAGGCCGAGCGAGGGTTCGTCGAGCATGAGCAGGCGCGGGCCGCTCATCGTGCCACGCGCGATCGCGAGCATCTGCTGCTCGCCGCCGGAGAGCGTCGAGGCGCGCTGTTCCAGCCGCTCGCGCAGGATCGGGAACGCGGCGAAGGCTGCTTCCAAGCGCGCTTTCCGGTGCGCCGCGTTGCGGTCGACGTACGCGCCGAGCAGCAGGTTGTCGTGGACCGTCGCGCTCGCGAAGACGCGGCGTCCTTCCGGAACGTGCGCGATCCCGCGGCGCACGATGCGGTGCGCCGGCGTGCGCGTGATGTCGGCGCCGTCGAAGCGAATCGTCCCGCGTTCCGCGCGGACCAGCCCGCTGATCGCGCGCAGCAGCGAGGTCTTGCCGGCGCCGTTCGCGCCGACCAGCGCAACGATCGTGCCGGCTTCGGCGCGCAGCGAAACGTCCTGCAGCGCGCGCATCCCGTCGTAGCCGACGGCGAGTCCGTCGATCTCCAACAGTGCAGCCTGTCCTGAGCCTGTCGAAGGGCTCACGGCGCGTGCCCCGCGATCTCGCCGTGCTCGAGCGGCGAACCGAGATAGGCTTCGATCACGCCGGCGTCGCGCACCGCGCCGGCCGCGGTGCCGCTGAAGATCGTCTTCCCGGCCGCGATCACGACGACGTGCTCGGCGATCGGCATCAGCACTTCCATCACGTGCTCGACCATCAGCACGGTGACCCCGCGCGCCAGGATCCGGCGCAGCAGCTCGACGGCGGCGCCGCATTCGGCCGGCGTCAAGCCGGCCATCACCTCGTCGAGCAGCAAGAGCGTGGGTTCGGTGGCGAGCGCACGCGCGACCTCGAGCCGCTTCTTGTCGGCGACCGTCAGCGCGCGGCCGAGCCGGTAGCGCTTCTCCGCCAAGCCGACGAACGCCAGAATCTCCTGGGCGTGCGCGATCGCGTCGCGCAACCGCGCTCGGCGGAGCAGCGCGCCGGTAGTGACGGCTTCGAGCACCGTCATGTCGGCGAAGGTCTGCACGAGCTGATACGTGCGGCCGATCCCGAGTGCCGCGACGCGGTGGTACGCCGTCCCGGCGATCTCACGCCCGCGAAAGCGCACGCTCCCCGCGCTCGGTTTCTCCGCACCGGCGATGCACGCGAAGGCGGTCGACTTGCCGGCGCCGTTCGGACCGATCAGCCCGGTCAGCGAACCCTCCGCGACGTCGAGGTCGACGCCGTCGAGCGCGCGCACCGAGCCGAAACGCTTCGCGAGCCCACGCACCTCGAGCAACGAGCTCACGCCGGCGTCTCCGCTGCGGCACCCGGGCCGACGGCGATCGAACCGCGGCGGCGCCGGATCGCGTCGACGATCGTGCCCACGATCCCGTACGGACGCAGCGCCGCGATCAGACAGATGATCGCGCCGTAGATGACGAGATCGTAGCCTTTTCCCGCGCCGCCGAAGCGCAGCGCGACCGCTTTCGCCAGCACGACGTACACGAGCGCGCCGGCCGCCGGTCCCCACAGCGTGCCGATCCCGCCGACGACGCCGATCAGCGCGATGTCGATCGAGATCGCCAGCGCGAGCGTCGAGGGCGGGTCGATGAAGAGCGTGTACTGCGCGTACAGGACGCCCGCCGCCGACGCCATCGTCGCCGACCAGGCGAACGCGATCAGCTTGCAGCGCCGCTCGTCGATCCCGACCGAGGCGGCGGCCGCGTGGTTCGCCCGCAGCGCGCGCAGGTAGTAGCCCAGCCGCGAGCGTTCGAGGGCGATCGTCGCCAACTGCACCGCCGCGAACAGCGCCAGCGCCAGCACGACGTACGGGCCCTTCTGCGGGAACTGCAGCGCGGCCCAGCCCGACGCGATCGGCAGCTCGAAGCCGTTCGCCTTTCCGAGCCACGGCGTGGTGCGCGCGAACGTCTCGACCAGCGCCGCGACCGCGATCGTCGCGATCGAGAAGTAGTGGCCACGCAGACCGAGCGTCGGGAACCCCGTCACCAGCGCGAGCGCCGCCGCGGCGAGCGCGCCGGCTGGGATCGCGAGCCACGGCGTGAGCCCGTGCGTGACGCAGAGCGCCGACGCGTACGCCCCACAACCGAAGAAGATGGCGTGCCCGAACGAGATGTTCCCGGCGTACCCGCTGATCCAGTTCCACGACTGGCCGAGCACGGCGTACAGCAGCAGCGTGAAGACGAGGTCGAGCACGACCGCATCGCGCACGCCGAACGCCGCCAGCAGGCCGAGCACGACGATCGCGCCGAGCGCGTACAGATGCGGGCGGGCGGTCATCGGCGGCCGAGCAACCCCTGCGGGCGGAGCAGCACGACGGCGAGATACGCCACGTAGACCGGCACCATCTTGAGCTCTGGTGCGAGATAGAACCCGCCGAAGACTTCGAGCAGGCCGACCAGCAGCGCGCCGACCAGCGCGCCTTGGATGCTGCCGAAACCCCCTAGCGCGACGACGACGAACGCGGTCAGCGCGAACGGTGCGCCGGCGGTCGGATAGACCGGATACGAGAGCATCAGCAAGGAGCCGGCGGCCCCGACGCACGCCGCCCCGATCCCAAACGCGAGCCCGTTCACGCGCTGCACGTCGATCCCCATCAGCGTTGCGGCGACGCGGTCCTCGGCAAGCGCGCGCATCGCCCGGCCGGTCTCGGTGTACTCGACGAACGCGAACAGCGAAGCGGTGAGCACCAGCGCGCCGATCCCTTCGACCAGCGTCGCCTGCGAGAGCGCGATCGGGCCGAGGTGGATCGTCCCTTGCAGTGGCGGATTCGGCACCGACTGGAAGTCGCTGGTCAGCGTCGCCTGCGCCGCGCCCTGCAGCAGCACCAGCAGTCCGAACGTTCCGAACACGGTCGCTTCCGACGGCCCCGCGAGGAGCCGCCGGATGAAGACCCGGTAGACCACGATCCCGAACAGGAAGAGCGCGATCGCGACGAGCGGCAGCCCCAGCAGCGGGCCGATCCCGATCAGCGCTAGTCCGAGCGCGGCGTACATCGAGAGCATCAGGAACTCACCGTGGGCGAAGTTGACGACGTCCATCACGCCGTACACCAGCGTCAGCCCCACCGCGACCAGCGCGAAGACGAGCCCCGTCAGCAGCCCTCCGACGAGCAGCTGCGCGAACGTGTCCACGCGGCTATGCCGCGACCAGCGCTACCGCTTCCACGCCGGCATCGGCCAGATCGCGGGCCGCACCGCGACGTCGAACGGCCACACGGTCTCGTACTTGCCGTCCTGCACCTGCTCGATGATCCCGGCGCCGCCGTCGTTCTGACCGGTGGCGTCGAAGTGGATCCTGTTCCACGGCATCAGCGTCAGCTTGCCGGGGATGTTCGTCTTCATCAGGGCGCCGCGGATCGCGTCGGGCTTGGTCGAGCCGGCCCGGTCGATCGCGTCGGCGATGACCAGCACGCCCATGAAATCGCGCGCGGTGTTCCCGTCGAGCGGTTTGCCGGAGAAGCGCTCGCGGAACAGCTGGTCGATCAGCGGGACCGCCTGATTGCGGTGCTTGATGTCGAGCGAAAAGACCTCGCGCGTGAAGACGCCCTCGGCGTCGGCGCCGAGCGTCCTGATGAACCCGGGGTCGATGAAGCCCGCATCTTGCGCCAGGATCGCTTTGACGTCGACGCTCTGCTGCTTGTAGCCGCGCATGAACAGCAGCGCATCCGGCAGGTACGACGCCTGCATGATCACGTCCGGCGACGAGGCCTTGACCTTCTGCACCTCGGCGTTGACTTCGGTGGTCGTCGCCGGATACGAGACGCGCGTCGCGACATCGTAACCGGCTTTCTTCGCGCTGCCCTCTTCCGCGTCGCTGGCTCCGCTACCGAACAGACCGTCTTCGCCGACGATCGCGATGCGCTTGACGCCGATGTTCTTGGTCTTCTTCAGGTCGGCGAGAAACTGGAAGAAGTTCTCCGCGAACGTACCGTCGTGCGGCGTGGTGCGGAAGAACCATTTCAGCCCGCGCGAGGTCAGCCCGGGCGCCGACGAGTCAGGGTTCAAGAACGGTATGCCGTAACGCTCGGCGACTTGCGACGCGGTGGCGGTCGTCGACGACGCATAGGTGCCGATCAGCGCGACCACGTGCTGTTGGGTGATCAGCTGCTCGGCGGCCGCCCGTGCTTGGTCGGGCTTCCCCTGCGAGTCCGCGAACTCGATGCGGATGCGGGCGTGGCCGAGGCGCGGAAGACCGCTCTTCCCGACCAGCGGGAGCGGGTAGCTGACGTGGCCGTTGACCAGATCCTGCGCCAAGACTTGCGCGGTGCGCAGGCCGGCGCCGGTTTGCGCCAGCGTCCCAGTGAGCGGCAGGATCGAACCGATCACGATCTCGGGCACATCGGCGGCGCGCGTCGCGCCGCCGTCGCCGAGGGCGGCGAGCGCGAACGCCGCGGCGAGCAGCGCGCTGAATGGTCGTGCGAGCATACGGACCTCTTTCATGCCGGGCGCTTCGTCGGGAACGGGAAGGGTCATGCGGCCAGCGGGCCGAGGGGCGCGGGCAGCGACCCGGAAATCCCGGCGATCATGGTGACCGCTCCCCCGCCGCCCGGCACACCCCGCTCCCCCGGGAGGAGCGGACCGCCGCGCCGCCGCCCGTTGCGCGCGGCCTGACGTGCTCTCGACGTTTTCGATCGTCGCGGCCGACCCGGCGGAGCGGGAGATCGGCGTCGCGGTCCAGTCGAAGTTCCTCGCCGTCGGGGCGATCGTGCCGTGGGCGGAAGCCGGCGCCGGTGCGATCGCAACGCAGGCCTGGGCGAACACGAGCTTCGGGCCACGCGCGCTGGAGCTGCTGCGCGCGGGTGAACCGCCGGAGCAGATCGTGCAAACGCTGATCGCGCCCGACGAGAACGCGGACGATCGCCAGTTCGGGATCGTCGACGCGCGCGGGCGCAGCGCGAGCTTCACCGGCGCGCGCTGCATCTCGTGGGCGGGCGGGATCGCCGGCGACGGCTTCGCGGCGCAGGGCAACTGCCTTGCCGGCGCAGCGGTCGTCGACGCGCTGGCGGCGACCTTTCGCAGCGAACCCGGGACGCTCGCCGATCGTCTCGTCGAGGCGCTCGCAGCGGGTCAGCGCGAGGGCGGCGACAAGCGCGGCCAGCAAAGCGCGGCGCTGGTCGTCGTCAAGCCGGGCGGCGGCTACGGCGGCTTCAACGACCGCTACGTCGACCTGCGCGTCGACGATCACGCCGCGCCGATCGACGAGCTCGCGCGGCTGCTCGAGCTGCACAAGCTGTACCATTTTCCCGCCGCACCGGAAGACGTGCTCGCGATCGACGACAGGCTCGGCCGCGAGCTCGTCGCACACCTCGCTCGGATCGGGGCACTCGCACACGACGAAGGTCCGTTCGGCGGCGACGCGCGCGACGCGCTGATCGCGTTCATGCACGTTGAGAACCTCGAAAGCCGCGTCCGCGCGGACGGCACGATCGACCGTCAGACGATGGAGTACCTGCGCGCATTCGACACGAGATGAAACCGCTACGCGGATGCCAGCGTGTCCCGGCCTGACTGCGGGCTTGGAAACGCTGCCAGCATCGCGGTGATCTCATCGGCCGGCCTCGCCTTACTGAAGAGGTAGCCCTGCGCTTCGGAACATCCGTGGGAGCGCAGGCGCTGCAGCTGGCCGCGCGTCTCGACGCCCTCGGCCACCGTCGAGATGCCGAGCGCACTGCCGATCCCGATCACGGCTCGTACGATCGCCTCGGATTCTGCGCGCTGGAGCAGATCGCCGACGAAGGACCGGTCGATCTTGATCCGATCGAAACGGAAACTGCGCAGGTATCCGAGCGACGAATAGCCGGTTCCAAAGTCGTCGAGCGAGATGCCGACGCCCAGCCGGCGAAGCTCGTTCAGCGCCGGGGACTGCAACGGCGGGCCGGACTGCGGTTGCCAGCCCCCGATGACGAGCTCGGTGCCGGACATCGGGTACGCACCGACGACCGGCCCAGCGCGTAGAGTGGGCGGAGTGGGCCGCCGCCCAGGCCGAGCGCGAAGGAGCGCACGCCGAGGGTTAGGTCCCGATCAGTTCCTTGAGCGCGTGCTGAAAGATCTTCGGGGCTTTGCCTTGGAACAGCAGGCTCTCGTTGCCGCCGATCTGGCGCCGCAGGTTGACGAGCTCGTCGCGCAGAGCGGCGGCTTTCTCGAACTCCAGGTTCGCGGCCGCCTCGCGCATCTTGCGCTCGATCTCCTTCGCCATCGCCTCGGCGACCTCGCGCGGAAGGTGTTCTGCGCGCACGGCATTCGCCGCGTCGGCACCGCGCGCGGCGCCGCCGAGGACGCTCAGGATGTCGTGGACTTCCTTGCGGATCGATTTCGGCTCTATGCCGTGCTCGAGGTTGAACGCGACCTGCACTTCGCGGCGGCGTTTGGTCTCGCCGAGCGCCCGCGCCATCGACTCGGTCACGACGTCGGCGTACATGATGACCTTGCCTTCGACGTTGCGCGCGGCGCGGCCGATCGTCTGGATCAGCGACGTCCCGGAACGCAGATAGCCTTCCTTGTCGGCGTCGAGGATGCCGACCAGCGAGACCTCCGGTAAGTCGAGTCCTTCGCGCAGCAGATTGATCCCGACCAGCACGTCGAACTCGCCTTTGCGCAGATCGCGCAGGATCGCGATGCGCTCGAGCGTCTCGACCTCGCTGTGCAGGTAGCGCACGCGAATCCCGTTCTCGAGCAGGTAGTCGGTCAGGTCCTCGGCCATCTTCTTCGTCAGCGTCGTGACCAGGACGCGCTCGTTCTTCTCGGCGCGCACGCGAATCTCGTCCATCAGATCGTCGACCTGATGGCGCGTCGAACGGACCTCGACCTCCGGATCGACCAGCCCGGTCGGACGGATGATCATCTCAACGACTTGCGTCGACTTGCCCTGTTCGTACGTCGAGGGCGTCGCCGAGACGTAGATCACCTGCTGCACGTGCTTCTGGTCGAACTCGTCGTAGGTGAGCGGCCGGTTGTCGAGCGCCGACGGCAGCCGAAAGCCGTGTTCGACCAGCGAGAGCTTGCGCGACCGGTCGCCGCCGTACATCCCGTGCACCTGCGGCAGCGTCACGTGCGACTCGTCGACCAGCAGCAGCCAATCCTTGGGGAAGAAATCGAGCAGACACCACGGCATCGAGCCGGACTCGCGTCCCGACAGCGGTCCGGAGTAGTTCTCGACGCCGTTGCAGTAGCCGACCTCGCGCAGCATGTCGAGGTCGTAGCGCGTGCGCTGCTCGAGCCGCTGCGCTTCGAGCAGCTTTCCGCCGTCCTTGAAGAACTTCAGCCGTTCCTCGAGCTCGTTCTCGATCGAGACGACCGCGCGGCGCAGCTTTTCGTCCGGCGTGATGTAGTGCTTGGCCGGGAAGATCTTCAGCTCGTCCTTCGAGGTGACGTACTCGCCGGTCAGCTGGTTGACGACGTTGATCGCCTCGACGTCGTCGCCGAAGAACTCGATGCGGTGCACCAGCTCCTCGTCGACGCCGACGAACTCCAGCGTGTCGCCGCGGACCCGAAACGTTCCGCGCACGAGGTTGAGGTCGTTGCGTCGGTACTGCATCCCGATCAGCTTGCGCAAGAACTCGTCACGGTTGAGCGACTGTCCGACCCGGATGTCGGCGGCCATCTCGATGTAGTCCGCGGGCGAACCGAGCCCGAAAATGCACGAGACCGACGCGACGATCAGCGTATCGGGGCGCGTCAGCAGCGACTGCGTCGCCGAGTGCCGCAGGCGCTCGATCTCGTCGTTGATCGAGCTGTCCTTGGCGATGTAGGTGTCGGTGTGCGCGATGTACGCTTCGGGCTGGTAGTAGTCGAAGTACGAGACGAAATACTCGACCGCGTTGTTCGGGAAGAAGTCGCGGAACTCGGCGCAGAGCTGCGCGGCGAGCGTCTTGTTGTGGCAGAGAACCAGCGTCGGCTTCTGCACCAGCTCGACGATGCGCGCCATCGCCATCGTCTTCCCCGAGCCGGTCACCCCGAGGAGCGTCTGGGCGCGGTCGCCCCGCAGGATACCGTCGGCCAGGGCCTGCGTCGCCTTGGGCTGGTCACCGGCCAGCGGGTAGGAAGAAACGAGCTCGAATTTCGGCATGGGGCTCTCGTGTAGACACGGACGGCGATGGCCGAGTTGAGCCCTGCGACCTTTACCAACCCAGGACACTGAGCGTCCGGTGACGCAGGTTAGCCCCGCTTCCCCCTGGCGCTCTGGCGCCGTCCGGAGGTAGAAGGAGCCAGCCGCCGTGATCCAGCCGCCCCTGCTGTTCAGTGGGACCTCCAACCGCCAGTTGGCGGACGAGATCGCCAAACGGATGCAGACGCGCGTCGGGAACGCGCTGGTCGACCGTTTCAAGAACGATGAGTGCCGCATCGAGATCCGCGAGAACGTTCGCGGCGCGGAGGTCTTCGTCGTCCAGTCGCTCTGCCGCTCGCCCCAAGGCGCGACCGTCAACGATTCGGTCATGGAACTGCTCTTGATCATCGACGCGCTCCGCCGCGCCTCGGCCAACCGCATCACCGCCGTCATCCCGTACTACGGCTATGCGAAGCAGGACAAGAAAACCAAAGGCCGCGAGCCGATCTCGGCCAAGCTGGTCGCGAACATGATCGAGATGGCCGGCGCCGAGCGCATCGTCACCCTCGATCTCCACGCCGCGCAGATCCAGGGGTTCTTCGACGTCCCGGTCGACAACCTGATGGCCGCACCGACCCTCTGCAACCACCTCAAGAACCTCGACTTGCAGGGCGACAAGATCGTCGTCGTCTCGCCCGACGCCGGCGGCGTGCCGCGGGCGGAGCTGTTCGCCAAGCGCCTGAAGTCGAATCTGGCCGTGATCATCAAGCGCCGGCCCGAGCCGGACGTCTCCGAGGTGACGCACATCGTCGGTGACGTCGAGGGGAAGGTCGCCGTGGTGGTCGACGACATGATCTCGACGGGCGGTACCTTGGTCAAAGCCGCCGAGGCGCTCCGCAAGCGCGGCGCGACCGATGTCTACACGCTTGCCACGCACGGCATCTTTGCCGGGGACGCGATCGCCCAGTTCGAGAAGTCCGAGATCAACCGGGTAATCGTGACCAACACGATCCCGCGCACGATCGACTCGGCGAAAGTCGAGCACCTCACGATCGCGCAGATCCTCGCCGACGCGATCAAGCGCATCACCTCGAACCGCTCCGTCTCCGAACTGTTCAACGCCGACGATACGGAGCCGCCGCCCGAAAAACCCCCACCCGAGCGGACCGAGCGTGAGCTTCCCGTCGCCGCAGCAGTTTAACGTCAGGACAGCATGTCGAAACCGCGCACCCTCACGAACCTCGTCCTCGAGCCGCGCACCGGCATCGGAACGACCGCTTCACACGCTCTGCGCCGCGCCGGCAAGATCCCGGGCGTCGTCTACGGGCACGGTCAGTCCACGCCGATCGCGATCGACGTGAAGCAGCTCACCGACCTCATCTTGTCCGGTCACCGCAGCCATATCGTCGAGGCATCGATCGGCGGGAAGAAAGATTCCGTGCTGCTGCGCCGCATCGAGGCGCACCCGCTCACGCGCAAACCGCTCAGCGTCGACTTTCAGCGCGTTACCAAGGACGAAGCGATCACGGCATCGGTGAACGTCGTCACCGTCGGCAACCCGATCGGCGTGCGCGAACAGGAAGGCGTCATGGACGTCGTCACGCGCGCGCTCGAAATCAAGGGACCGGCGCAATCGATCCCTGATTCGATCACGGTCGACGTGAACGAGCTCGCGGTGCACCAGCACGTGAGCGCGGGCGAGATCGCGCTCCCTGCCGGGTTCGCGCTCATCACGCCCCCCGACACGATCATCGTCTCCGTCTCGATCACGCGCGCCGGTGCGGCCGAAACGGAAACGCCGGCAACCGTCGTCGAGGAACAGCCGGCCGAAGCACCGCCGCCCGAGGCCTAGCCGGCGATCGGCGAGCTCTCCCTCATCGTCGGGCTCGGAAATCCGGGCTCGAAGTACGCCAGCACGCGCCACAACGCCGGCTTCATCGTGGTCGACACGCTGGCCGAGCGCTGGGGCGTGCGGGACTGGCAGAAGAAAGCCGAGGCGCGCTACGCGATCGATCGTTCGCGCGGCGCGATCCTGGTCAAGCCACAGTCGTACATGAACCTCAGCGGGCGTCCCGTGCAGAGCATCGCGACGTTTTACAAGATACCTCCGCAGCGCATGCTCGTGATCGTCGACGATCTCGACCTGCCGTTCGGGACGCTGCGCATGCGCGCGAACGGTTCGAGCGGCGGGCACAACGGACTAAAGTCCCTAATCGAGGTGTTCGGACAAGACTTTCCGCGGCTTCGCATCGGGATCGGACGCGGTCACGACGACCCCGACGCGGTGGAGCGCGTTCTCGGCGATTTTACGGAAAGCGAACGCGCCGAATTACGGCCGATCGTCGACCGCGCGGTGGCAGGCGTCGAGACGTGGTTAACCCAAGGTGTGACGGCGGCCATGAATTTACTGAACGCTAAAGTCTGACGTCCGGCGCCCGATCAACCTGGTATGTCTCGGGTGGTCGCGTTTCTGGCGGCGCTCGTCATGCTGCTCCCCATCGCAGTGACGGCGTCCGAAGAAGACTGCATTCAGCTCGCCTACTTCCGGCCGCACCGGCCGCAGATCGTCGCCACGGAGTCGCGCGCGCTTTTCGATGACGTGAACGCGGCCCGCGCGCAGCGGGGCTTGCCGCCGCTGGTCCCCGACGAAGGCCTCTCGCAGTTCGCGCTGCAGGTCGCCCAGCAGATGGCTGAGGGTCACTACTTCGGGCACACCGCCCCCAACGGCGTGACCTTCCAGGACCGCCTGCGGAGCTCGGGGCTGCGCTACCGCTTCGCCGCCGAGAACATGGCCTTCGACCAGGATGAGGCGCACGCGAACCAGGCGTTCCTGCACAGCCCGGGCCACTACGCGAACATCGTCGACCCACACCCGCACAAGCTCGGGGTCGCGGTCGTCGCCGCCGGCGACGGCGAGGTCTTCTACGTCGAAGAATTCGCCGATTAGGTCCTAAGGGGGGCTTGCCTGCCCGCCCACCCCTGAACGGCTCCCGCCCCAATGACGTTGACGGGAACGAGGGAGGAACCCATGGACCTGCATGGACGGACGCTCGTGATCCGCGTCGACGAAGCGACCCTCGGCGCCTCGAACGCCACGTTCTTCAGCGACCTCGTCTTCCTCGGAAACCTCGGAATGCGCCCGGTCGTCGTGGCGCCGACCAAGGACGCCGCCCGCGCGGTCGTCCGCACGATGAACCGCAGCGGCGACACCGCGGTCGGACTTTCGGGCGCCGACGCCGGGATGATCCCCGCCGCCCGCGGCGAGACGATCGGGAAGGTCGACCCCAAGCTGCTGCGGACGCTGCTCGACGCCGGCTACGTCCCGGTGATCGAGCCGATGGCGTTCGGGTTCACCGGAACCGACGTCGCCGTCGCGGCCGACGACGTCGCGCAAGCGCTCGCCAGCGCCGTCGGCGCGGCCCGCGCGATCTTCTTCAACGACCACGGCGGCGTGATCGACGCGAAGACGAAGCTCCTGGTGGACGAGCTCACCCCGGCCGAGGCCCTCGCGGTCGCCGACGACAGCTCGCTCGCCGCGGATCTGCGCACGGCGGTACGTGCGGCGGCCCTGGGGGTGCGCGGGGGCGTCGGCGCGGCGCAGATCTGTGACGGACGGGTCGCCCACGCTGCGATCGTCGAGTTTCTCACCGCACGGCATCTCGGGACGCAAGTCGCGGGTACCGTGTACACGGGATGAACGTTCGCACACTCACCGCCTCCGCGGCCCTCCTGACGACACCAGCGCTCGTCGGCGCGGGGCCCGCGATCCCGGGCTTGCGCTCGTCGGGGACCCTCGTCGTTCAGACGAGCATCTCGGGATCGCCGCTCACCGTCGGCGGAAACGTCGCCCTCTATCACAAGGGAACCCTCTACCGGCTCGACGTGCTCTCGCTCGGGATCCCGGGTACGAGCGGCGACCTGAGCGCGCTGGCGGCGTCGTTCATCGGTCAAGGCGGGGTCAGTGCCGTCTACGACAGCTCCTCGGGCGCGCTCACGGCCTGGTCGAACGCGAACCGCACCTACTATTTCGCCCCCCCCGCGAAGCCGAGCCCCGGCCCCCCCGCGGGTCCGCCGGCGGCGCCGTCGAGCCCGAACGATCCGCTCGCCGCGCTGGGATCCGTCGCCGGTGCGCTCCACGATGTGCAGAGCGCGACGATCCAGCTGGTCGGCCACGGTCCGGTCAACGGCCACCCGGCGACCAACCTCGACCTGCAGATGCGGCGCCAGCTCCCGGGCAAACCGCTCGAGAACTACCACGCGCAGCTCGCGCTCGCCGACGACCTGGGCGAGTTTCCGCTCCAGATCGTGCTGCAGAGTACGCCGGCGACGCCGGCGGCGATCGGCGGCACCGCGAAGCTGGACCTGACCAGCATCCAAGCCGACAACCCCGACGACGCGATGTTCCGCACGCCCGACGGATACACGCGCGTGAACTCGCTCGGCGCCCTCCTCGGCCACGGTCTCCCGGGCACCTGATCGCGCGCGAGACCTAGGGTCGCACGCTTTCCGAGGCGGTCGCCGGCCCGCCGCCGGGGCACGGATCGGCGGTGCCGGCGCTCAGCGCGATTCGCCCCCCGAGCGCCGGGCGGTCGTCGAAGTACCAGCGAATCGAGCGCCGGTCGCAGAGCGTCACCAGGTCGTCGTCAGCGTACCGGACCATCGCACGCACGGTCGCGGCACGATCGCCGCTCGCGATGAGCGCGGCCCGATCGGCACGGGTCTCGATGTTCCGCGCGTACGCGTTGTAGATCGGATACGCGACCACCAGCACGAGGCCGAGAAACGTTGCGACCAGGGCAAGCCGCGAGAGCGCGTCGTCGTCGCGCCGGAAGCCGACCCGGTCGCTGAGCAGCACGGCGATCGCCGCGCTCAGCACGAACAGCGTCACAGCCATCAGTGTCTGGTGCAGCGTGTCGCCGTAGAAGATCTGCGCGAGCGCATGCGCGAGCGCGACGCGCACCTCGGGCGCGGTCATGTGGACGAGCGTCACGTCGCCGAGCTGCGCCCGCGCGGTCGGGCCGATACCGGCTGCATGCGCGCTCATCGCGTTGCCGTGGTGCGAGCTGGCGATCACGACGATCGGCGTCCCCGGGACACCGAGGACGCGCGCGAGTTCCGCACCGACCGCAGCGACCGCGTTCGGCGTCGTCTTGTGGGACGGCCCGAACGGCAGCAGCGGCGCGAGCGCGACGCCTGCTACCGCGCCGACGTAGAAGAACACCGCCAGGATGAGATACCAGACGCGTACCTTGTCGACCAGCGCGAGGACGACGACCACGATCAGGGCGCCGAGCAGCGCGTCGAGGCCGATCCGGATCGCGTAGTCGGCGAACCATTGCGGCAGCCGTTCGTCGGTGACGCCGACGTTGAAGCCGACGCGATAGCTGATCGCGGCGAACGGAAGGGCGGCGAGCGGCCCGAGCGCCCCGAGTACCGCACCGAACACGGCCCGTTGCGCGGTGCGGCTCCGCGTGCGGCGCCGCATCGAGTCACGAATCCGCGCGGCCGTCCCCGAGCGCCACAACCACCAGAACGCCAAGATCTGCGCGATCCCCCACCCGGTCGAAGCAAGATGGCGAAGGTCGGCGATCGCCCGCGCGCGGCGCTGCCGTCCCGGATCGACGAGCCCGGCCGGATTCCGCGTCAGCAGACCGCGCTGCGTCAGCGCGTCGACGCGCGCGTCGAGCCGCGTCCGCCCCTCGGCGAGCGCCGGCTGACCCGCGAAGAGCAGCAGCGACGCGACGAGAGCTGCGAGGAGCAGCCGCCGCACGGTGGTCAGCGCAACGCCTCGGCCGGCGTCTCGTCCGGGAACGACGATGCGTGCTCTTGCGGAAACCGCTTGCGATACTGCTCCCAGCCGCGGAAGTTGCCCGACCACTCGGCGCGTGAGGGCAGCGGCGTCGCGACGTGCTCGAACGGCGACCAGTGCCCGTTCGCGCCGCCGCCCACGAGCCGCTCGTAGAGCTCGACGTCCTTCGCGTGATCGCGCGTGCCGTCGTGCGAGAGATACGAGACACGCGCGGCGCGCGCGACGCTGATCTTCAGGCGGGTCTCGACCGCCAGCGTCGCCTCTTCGTCCGGCAAGATCAGCGGCGTGTGCCAGTCACCGATCCTCAGCGCGCGGGGTTCGCTCGCACGGTACTTCTCCAGCATCAGGGTCGCGATGTGCTTGAGTTCCGGCTGCGCGTCTTCGTGCGTACGCTGCGTGAAGAAGTTCGACCATTCGGTCGCCGTGATGATGACCGTGATCCACGCGAAGGGTTCGAGGATTCGGTTCACGAGCTGTTTGTGCAAGTTGATGTCGGACTTAGCAAGCCGCTCCGCGTGCACGAGGGCATCGTCGAGCGCGTGTCGCCATTCCGTCTCCGCGAGCGTGCGCGCGTTCTCGTCGATCTGCTCGCGCGCTTGCATCCCGCTTTGATTTCGACCCCACCAGAGCGGCATCGCCGGCTCGGCGCGCACCGCGTCGATCATCTTCCGGATCGGGAGGGCCCTCGAGCTCGCCGAATTCCGAGAAAAATTGCGATGCGTCATCAATTCGCTATGGATAAAGCGCGGGTAGCGGACCTCCATCGTGGTGAGCCTGACGCCCGCGGGGGAGAGGCTATCGAGGAGAATCCGCGCGGAAAACGGCATGCCGGGAACTTCGCCGCGGCGGGTCGGAACCCTCAGCGGGCGGGCTCGGCACCGCTCCCAGCGAAGATACAGGGATGTGGAGTAGGGTCGTCCGGCCCACTTGCCTCGCGGACGCGCTCGACGAGCTCGCGGCCCACGGCGAGCGGGCGCGGATCGTAGCGGGAGGTACGGACGTGCTGGTCGAGCTGCAGCGTGGCGTCAAGCCGACGTCGACGCTGATCGACGTCTCCGCGCTTCACGAGCTGAAGTACGTGCGCCGCAGCGGCGACACCGTAACGATCGGCGGACTGGCAACCCACAACGACGTGCTCGCGGCCCCGTTCGCGCGCGAGGCGATGCTGCCGCTCGCGCAGGCCTGCATCGAAGTTGGTGCGCCGCAGATCCGCACGCGCGGCACGATCGCCGGAAACCTGGTGACGGCGTCTCCCGCGAACGACACGATCGCGCCGCTGATCGCGCTCGACGCCGACCTCGCTTTGCTTTCTCGCGCCTGCGGCGAGCGGGTCGTGGCCTTGGCCGACTTCTATACGGGCTTCCGCGCCACGCAGCTGCGTCCCGACGAGCTGGTGCGCGAGATTCGCTTTCGCGCGCTCGACGCTGACCGTCGCGGCGTCTTCCTCAAGCTCGGCCTTCGGCGCGCGCAGGCGATCTCGGTGATCGACATCGCCGTCGTGCTCACGCTCGCGACCGACGGCACCGCGAGCGAGGCGCGGATCGCGCTCGGGTGTCTGGCGCCGACCGTCGTCCGCGCGTTCTCCGCAGAGGCGTACCTCGCCGGAAAGCGGCTCGACGCGACGACGTGCGCGGAGGCCGGCCGCCTCGCGTGCGCCGATGCCGCGCCGATCGACGACATCCGCGGCTCCGCCGCCTACCGCCGCACGACCCTCGCCGCGCTGATCGTGACGGCGCTCGAGCGCATCGCGAGCGGGCGCGAAGCGAACGGGTATCCCGACCTGCCGGTGCTGCTCGAGACCCCGTTCGCCGCCGCTGCCCCGCGCCCGTTCAACGGCGCGATCGAGACGGTCGTCAACGGCGAGCCGAGGACGCTGCGCGACGCGCAGCACAAGACGCTGCTGAACGCGCTGCGCGAGAACGCCGGTCTGACCGGCGCGATGGAAGGTTGCGCCGAAGGCGAGTGCGGGGCGTGCACCGTGTGGCTCGACGGCGCTGCGGTCATGTCGTGTCTCGTGCCGGCGACACAGGCGCACGGCGCGCAGATCACGACGATCGAAGGGTTGGCGAACGGCGACGAGCTGCACCCGCTGCAGCAGGCGTACATCGACTGCGGCGCGGTGCAATGCGGGTTCTGCATCCCCGGCATGATCATGGCCGGCGCGAAGCTGCTCGAGGAGCGGGGGACCCCGTCGCTCGACGACCACCAGGCGGCGATCAGCGGGAACATCTGCCGCTGCACGGGCTACCGCAAGATCCTGGACGCGATGGAAGAGGCCGCCAGCGAGCTGCACGCGCACGAGCCGCTGCCGGACGCACTCCGCGTATGAGCTTGATCGGACGTCCCGTCGCACGCCACGACGCACGCGCGAAGGTGACCGGCGCAGCGCGCTACCCGGCGGATCTCGTGCGCAGCGAGATGCTGCACTGTAAGGCGATCTTCGCGCACCGGCCGCACGCGCGCATCGACGGGATCGACGCGACGCGCGCGATCGCACTGCCGGGCGTGGTCGCGGTGCTGACCGCGGCGGACGTTCCGTACAACCGCTACGGCCTGATCGACGCCGATCAAGAGGTGCTGTGCAGCGAGCGCGTGCGCTACGTCGGCGACCGCGTCGCGCTGGTCGTCGCCGCCGATCCGCAGACCGCCGAGCGCGCCGCGAAACTGGTCGAGGTCGCCTACACCGACCTCCCGATCGCCGGCGACGCGCTGCGCGCGCTCGAGCCCGATGCACCGCTCGTTCACGAGCACCGCGGCACCAACGTGCTGCTGCACCAGAAGATCCGCAAAGGCGACGCGGAGGGCGCCTTTCCCGACTGCGACGTCGTGCTGAGCGGAACGTTCACGACGTCGTGGCAGGAGCATGCCTACCTGCAGCCCGACGCCGGGATCGCGTACTACGAAGGCGCGACGCTGGTCGTCGAGACCGCAGGACAGTGGCTGCACGAGGACCTGCGCCAGATCGCCGCTCTGCTCGAGCTCGAGGAGAGCGCGGTCGCGATCCGCTACGCGAAGATCGGCGGCGCGTTCGGCGGTCGCGAAGACCTCTCGGTGCAGGCGCTGCTCGCGCTCGCGACGTGGAAGACGAAGCGGCCGACGGCGATCGTGTGGAACCGCGAAGAGTCGATCGTCGGTCATCACAAACGTCATCCGTTCCACATCGAGACGACCTGGGGCGCAAAACGCGACGGCACGGTCGTCGCGGTTCGGACGCGTACGATCGCCGACGGCGGGGCGTACGCCTCGACCAGCGTCGAGGTGCTGAAGTGCGCGGCGATCTTCGCGCAGGGCCCGTATCGGGTGCCGAACGTGTCCACCGACGCGATCGTGGTCTACACGAACAACGTCCCGAGCGGAGCGTTCCGCGGCTTCGGCTCGCCGCAGGCGCACTGGGCGGCGGAGTCGATGATCACGCGGATCGCCCACGCGCTCGAGATCGATCCGGTCGACGTGCGGCGCAAGAACCTGTACCGTGACGGCGACACCGAGGCGACCGGCAACGTGCTTCCCGCCGGCGTTAGCGCGATCGCGGTGCTCGAGCGCTGCGCCCAGGAGTCGCATCGCCGCTTCACGCCGCGTGCCGAGCGCGACGCGCACGCGAATTTGCGCCGCGGCGTCGGCATCGCGAGCGGGATCAAGAACGTCGGGTATTCGTTCGGATTTCCCGAGCAGTCGACCGCGACCGTCGAGCTGATCGCGACGTCGCGGATCGAACGCGCCGTGGTGCGGATCGGCGTCGCCGACGTCGGTCAGGGCGTGCACCTGATCCTGCGCCAAATCGTCGCCGAGACGCTCGATCTTCCGCTCGAGTCGGTGGCGATCGTCAGCGACGACTCGGCGCACGCGCCGAACGCCGGCTCCGCTTCCGCGTCGAGGTTGACGTTCATGGCCGGACGGGCGGTTCACGACGCGGCCGTCGCCGCGCGAACGGCGTGGGAGCGCGGCGAGCGCCCCGAGGCGACGGTGCAGTACCGCCCGCCGGCGACGACGCCGCTCGATCTCGAGACCGGTGCCGGGACGCCGAACTACTGCTACGGTTACGCCGCGCAGGGCGTCGAGGTCGAGGTCGACGTGACGACCGGCGTGACGCGCGTGCTCAAGATCGTCAGCGTCCACGACGTCGGCCGCGCGATCAATCGCCAGCAGGTCGAAGGGCAGATCGAAGGCTGTCTCGCGCAAGCGGTCGGGTACGCGCTCACCGAGAACTTCAAGGTGCGCGACGGAAAGATCCTGACGCCGCATTTCAGCACCTATCTGCTGCCGACGACGCTCGACATGCCGACCGAGATCGTTCCGGTCATCATGGAGCTCGCCGATCCGCACGGACCGTACGGCGCCCGCGGGATGGCGGAGATGCCGCTGGTGCCGTTCGCGCCGGCGGTCGCCGCCGCGATCTACGACGCGACCGGCGCCTGGGTGAACGACCTCCCGATGACGCCCGAACGGATTCTCGCGGCGATCACCGCCGCGCGCGAACGCACAGCCGCGTCCGCGCAGTCATTAGTCGGATCCACGATCGCCGCGACGTAGCGGTCAGGCCGGCGCCGTCGCGGCGAGCGGCGGTCGCGCGAGCGTGCGCGCGATCGAGAGGATCAGCACGGCGGCGACACGAGCTGCGACGGAGCATCCCGGGGATCACCAGCGGATGCTGACCTTGCAGCTGCGGGGACGCGCCACAAGCGCAAGACCGAACGCGTGCTGGCCGAGCGCGAAGCGGTACCGGCCTGATCGCTACCCCAGCTCTTTCGCAGCCGCTGCGGCGACGAACTGCGCGTGGTCGCGGGTCGTCTGCTCCGCGTACGCGGCGGCGAATGCGGTAACGGCCGTGACGAACGCGGAGCTGCGGCCGATGTAACCGGCGATGAGGCGGGGATCCCCGGCGCGAGCGTGCGCGCGCGCGAGCGCCCAGGCGCAGTGCGCCCCGTAATCGCGCAGTTCGTCATCCTCGAGCGAGGCGACATCCGGCGCAGCCTTCATGTCGCGGTATTGACGAACGTAGACACAGCGCCCATCGACGTCGGCCCAGCCCAAGAACGCGTCGCTCGCCGCCTGCATCACCCGCTGCCCGTTCACCACCCGTTCGCCGGGCAGCGCGGAAACCTGCGCGCCGACGAACGGCTCGAGCGCCGACGCCCGCGCCTCCTTGAGCTGGAGGAGCAGCGGGTTTCCGTCACCGTCGAGCAGGAGCATCAGCGCGCACCACGTCCCGACGCTGCCGACGCCGACGACTTTGCGCGCGATATCGACCACCGCGAACCGTTCGAGCAGGAGGCGCGCATCCTCGCGGAGCGTCGACAGGTATGCGGCGAGCACGCGCCGGCCGTACTCGGGATCCTCGACGCGTTCGAGCAGCGGTGGATCTTCGATGAAGCGCCGCTTGCCGTCGACCAGCTCGGTGATCTTCGGCAGCAGCGCGAACGCCGTCTTCCGCTTCGCATCGCGTTCGGCGCGCAGCCAGGTCCGCCGTGCGCGATCGTCGAGCGCGGTGCGGACCGCTCCCGAAAGCTCGATCGCAGCGTACCAGACGTCGATCGCCGGCCGCGCCGCGTATTCGGCGATCCGGTCGCGATAGGTCTCCATCGCGGTGCGCACGGCGATCGTGCAGGCGCGCTCGCGCAGCCCGCGCTCGCGGCCCGCGAGCAGGATGCTCGTCGCGAGCCGCTTGACCTCCCACGCCCACGGGCCGCGCACCGTCTCGTCGAAGTCGTTCACGTCGAAGACGAGCCGGCGCTCGGGCGAGGCATAGCCGCCAAAGTTCGCGATGTGCGCGTCGCCCGAGATCTGCGTCTCGATCCCGGACCTGGGCAGCGTCGCGAGATCGGCCCCCATCACCGCGGCCGAACCGCGATAGAACGTGAACGGGGAGCGGCTCATGCGATCGATCCGCGCCGGGACGAGCTCGGGTATGAGCGTCGCGAAGATCGCGCGCAGGATCGCCAGTGGATCCCGGTCGGGCGCGGCCTCCCAAACCGCATGCGCCGAACGCGGGACCGCCAAACGCAGCGTTCTCCCGTCCATTTCGTCGTGAGCTTGGTCAGGCGGCAACGTACTGCCTGCCCCGAGCGGTGCCCGGTGCCCTCTTGGGCGGCGACTCCGCCCGCAGGAGGATGACCTGAGCCGCATTCACGTCCGCGTCGGCCGCATGGCCGCAGCGAACGCAGGTAAAGCGTCGTCCCTCCCGACTTTCCTTGCAGACGTATCCGCACGCGGCACACGTCTGCGAACTGTATCTGGCGTCGACCTCGATCAGCGTGCGAGCAGCGTTCGCAGCTTTCTCGCGGATCAAAGTCGCGAGCATTCCGAACCCGGCATCCAAGAGCGCCCGATTCAAGCCCGCCTTGGCCCGGACCCCAACGCCCGGCGCCTCCAGTGTCCCTTTGGCGCTGCGCGTCATCGAACGCAGGCGCAGCGCCTCCAAAGCGATGCGATCGAACCGCTGCACGATTCCACGGCTGACCTTGTGCAGCCAGTCGCGGCGCGCGTTCGCTTCGCACTCTTTAGCGCGGGCCAGACGCCGGACACTTGCCAACCGAATTCGCTCGTGACGGTTGAAGACTCGGCCCCCGGCGTCTTTGTGCGTCACCGCATCGAGCGCGCGTTGGTGCCGTTCGACCACGGCTCTGCGGCGGGAACCGGACCGGATGTTCCCGATCATCGTCCCGTCGGAGAGCGCGGCGAGCACCCGGATACCGCGGTCGATGCCGGCGCTGCACCCGGTCGCCGGCAAGGGCAATGGTGCGCGGTGCGCCTCGAAGACCGCGTACCAGCGGCCATTCTTCGTCACGAGAAAGGCTCGGCCGAACTCCGGCACGGCCCGGCCCTTGCGAAGCCGAATCGCTCCGACGCCCGGCACGCAAACCCGCAGCTGCCCTGTATTGAATTTGAGCGCCCGGTCGCCGTGCGGAAACTGCAGCTGGTTCCAGCGGGCGGCCGGCTTGAAGCGCGGATATCCCGGTGTCTCGCCGCGTTTCACCCGCCGGAAGAATGCTGCAAACGCTAAGTCCAAACGGTGCAGGACCGCATCCTGGCACTCGCGATAGACGGCGGCGAAGCGCGGGTCAGCTTCTCGCAGCTCGGTGAGCTGCGCGTGTTGCTCACGGCTCGCCAGCGAGACGCGCCGTGTCGTCCAGGCGTCGCGACGCTGCTGCAGCGACGCGTTGTACAGCTCGCGAGTGACGCGCAGCATGGTGACTAGCGCGCGCTCTTGCGTGCAGGTCGGGTAGAGCCGGACTTTGTGCAGCCACCGGAGCTGGCCATCGAAGCGCGATGCCACGGGGTCATCCTCACACGACGCTGTGCCAGCGTCATGGCATCACCAGGCACCGACGCTCACCACACTTCACGGACGTCCCCGACGAGCCAGGCGCTGCGCTGCGCTCCACTCCGCGACTGCTCGGCCCCCGCGCCTAATGTCGAAGTGCACATGGGCCCGCCATCCAGAAACCGCCGCCCAGTCGAGATCATCCCCGAGCGATTGACCGGGCGACGAGCGCGGCCAGCCCGCCGGCGAAGCGTCACGCGGACGTCACGGACGGTTGGCCAACTGGCGGAACGAACGCGGCGGCGTGGCGCAGAATGGACGACGATGCGGCTCACCGACATAGAACGAGACAAACTTCTGCTCAGTTACGCGGCCGAGCTGGCGTGGCGCCGCCGGGGGCGCGGGGTGCGCCTGAACCATCCCGAGGCCGTCGCCGTCATCTCCTCGTTCGTGCTCGAAGGCGCGCGCGACGGGGTCCGCGTCGCCGACCTGATGGATCGCGGGCGCGGCGTGCTGGGCCGGGACGACGTCATGGACGGCGTCCCCGAGATGCTGCACGAAGTGCAGGTCGAGGCGACCTTCCCCGACGGAACCAAGCTGGTGACCGTCCACCAGCCGATCCCATGAAGCCCGGCGAGATCGTCACGGCGCCGGGAGAGATCGCGCTGCGAGCGGGCCGCTCCCGCACGACCGTCGTCGTCGCGAACACCGGCGACCGGCCCGTGCAGGTCGGTTCGCACGCGCACTTCCGCGACGTCAACCCTGCGCTCGCGTTCGACCGCGCCGCGGCCGACGGCATGTGCCTGGACATCCCGGCCGGGACCGCGGTGCGCTTCGAGCCCGGGATCGAGCGGCCGGTCGGCCTCGTCGCGATGGGCGGCGAGCGCACCCCGCCGCGAGTCCGCACGTGATCGACCGCGCGGCGTACGCGCGCCTGTACGGACCCACCACCGGCGACCGCGTCCGGCTGGGCGATACCGAGCTCTGGATCGAGATCGAAGACGATCGGACGCACTACGGCGACGAGATCACCTTCGGCGGCGGGAAGGTCATCCGCGACGGGATGGGCCAGCATCCGACCGCGACCCGCGCCGACGGCGTGCTCGACACGGTGATCACGAACGTCGTCGTCATCGACGCGGGCGGGATCGTGAAGGCCGACGTGGGGATCCGGGACGGCCGGATCGCGGGGATCGGAAAGGCCGGCAACCCGCTGATCCAGGACGGCGTGACGCCCGGGATGATCGTCGGCGCGTCGACCGAGGCGATCGCCGGCGAAGGACTGCTCCTCACCGCCGGCGCCGTCGACGCGCACGTGCACTTCATCTGCCCGCAGCAGGTGGACAGCGCGATCTCGAGCGGCGTGACGACGATGCTCGGCGGCGGAACGGGGCCCGCTTCCGGGACGAACGCGACGACCTGCACGCCGGGCGCGTGGCACCTCGCGACGATGTTCGCGGCGACCGACGCGCTGCCGGTCAACGTCGCGTTTCTCGGCAAAGGGAATGCGACCGGCGCGGAAGCCCTGCGCGAGCAGGTGCGCGCGGGCGTGTGCGGTCTCAAGCTGCACGAGGACTGGGGATCGACCCCGGCCGCGATCGATACGGCGCTGCGCGTCGCCGACGAGCTCGACGTGCAGGTCGCGATCCACACCGACACGCTCAACGAGATGGGATTCGTCGAAGAGACGATCCGCGCGATCGCCGGACGCACGATCCACACGTACCACACCGAGGGCGCCGGCGGCGGCCACGCCCCCGATATCATCCGGATCGCCGGAGAACCGTACGTCTTGCCGTCGTCGACGAATCCGACGCGCCCCTACACCGTGAACACGCTCGCCGAGCATCTCGACATGCTGATGGTGTGTCATCACCTCGATCCGTCGATCCCCGAAGACGTCGCCTTCGCCGACTCGCGCATTCGCGGCGAGACGATCGCCGCCGAGGACATCCTGCACGACCTGGGCGCGATCAGCATGATCAGCTCGGACTCGCAAGCGATGGGACGCGTCGGCGAGGTCATCACGCGGACCTGGCAGACCGCACACAAGATGAAGCTGCAGCGCGGTCCGCTCGCCGGTGACGGCGACCGGCGCGACAACGAGCGCGTCAAGCGCTACGTGGCGAAGTACACGATCAATCCGGCGATCGCGCACGGTTTCAGCGAGCACGTCGGTTCGGTCGAGCCCGGCAAGCTCGCCGACCTCGTGCTCTGGCACCCGGCGTTCTTCGGCTACCGTCCGGAGCTCGTGATCAAAGGCGGCGCGATCGCCTGGGCCGCTATGGGCGATCCCGCCGCGTCGATTCCGACCCCGCAGCCGGTCCGGATGCGGCCGATGTGGGGTGCGTTCGGAAGCGCGCCGCAGGCGATCGCGCTGACGTTCGTCTCGGCCGCGTCGCTCGCGGCCGGCCTCCACGAACGCTCGCCGGCCGGACGGCGGTTCGTCGCCGCGCGCAACGTCCGCACGCTCGGCAAACGCGACATGGTCCGCAACGCCGCGCTGCCGCACATCGAGGTCGATCCGCGCACCTACGACGTGCGCGCCGACGGCGAGCTGCTGCGCTGCGAGCCGCTCGCCGAGCTCCCGCTCGCGCAGCGGTATGCGCTGTTCTAAATGATGGTGCTCGTCGCGCCGCTCGGCAATCTGAGCGATTTCCTCGTCGGTGAACGGCGCGTCGAGCGCGTCGGGATTCGCAGCGACGACTGCGCGAAGCGGCTGCTGCGGCTCGCCACCTCGGCCGGCGACGTGGGCGTCCGGTTTGCCGGAGCCCGGCGGCTGCGCGACGGGGACATCGTTTACGCCGATGCCGAGCGCGTCATCGCCGTCGAGATCGAACCGGACGACGTGCTGGTAGGACGCCCGCCGACGATCGCCGCCGCCCTCGGGCTCGCACATGCGCTCGGGAACCGTCACCTGCCGGTGCAGATCGACGGTGACGAGATCGTGGTCCGTTACGACCCGCTGCTGCCCGGCGTGTTCGCCGAGCGTGAGGTCCCGTTCGCGCGCGAGCACCGGGTCCTGCGCGAGCCGTTTCGGCACGCCCATGCACCGCACGGCCATGACTGAACTGACCGCGCTGCTTCAGCTCGCCGACGCGGCGTTTCCGGCCGGCGCATTCGCGCACTCGTTCGGTCTCGAAACGGCGGTCGCCGAAGGCGGTGTGCACGACGAGGCGACGTTGGTGGCATGGCTGCAGACGTACCTGCGCGGCGTCTTCGCACCGCTCGACGGCGCGGCGTTCGTCCTGCTGGCGCGGGATCGCATCGAGGCCGAAACGCTCGACGACCGGCTCGCTGCCGCGCAGACGAACGCTGAGATGCGCCGCGCGAACGCGCACCTGGCGCGCGCCACGCTGGCGACCTTCGAAGCGATCGGGCTGACGTCGGAGCCGCTCGCGCGCTACCGCGACGCGATCGCGAGCGAACGCTGCGAGGGGCAGCACGCGCTCGCCGCCGCGCTCGGATACGACGCGTGCGCGATCGCGTGGCGGACGGCGCGTGGATCTGACGGCGGTGCGGGTGGATTCGCCG
>CALEOJ010000210.1 GCA_937910425.1 uncultured candidate division WPS-2 bacterium | reverse complement strand
CCAGGTGCTGCATGCCGGGCACGAGCCCCATCCCGTCGAGGGGCCGGGCTGGTCACCCCACGGCGGGGGCGTGACGGTCCCGAAGCCCGCGTGCGGCGGGGGCGGCGCGGCGCCCGGAGGCGGCTGGGGCGGCGGCGGGATGAACGTGATCCGGGGGTCGACTCCCGGCAGCTGTGCGCCGGAGAGCACGGCGATGATGATCTGCGCGATCCCGACGAACATCGGGATCAAGCCGCCCAGGATGATCGGGTTCCCGCTGAAGCCGTGGAACGCGATCCCGAGCCCGGCGGTGATCGCGAAGCCGATCAGCGCCAGCCGAATCCCCTTGTAAAGCGCCCGCTGCGGGTCGTCCTCGGGCGAGGTCCAGGTCGCGGTAGCCGGGGGTGGCGTCCAAGGTGCTTGCGGCGCGGCGCCCGGCGGCGGCCACGGCGAACCCGCGCTGCGCCACGCTTTGTAGGCGTTCTTGTCGGTGAATTCGAGCGGCGGCATCATCCCGCGCCGGAGCATCTCCATGCGCTCCTTGTGCTTGAGTATGCGCATCACCATCCAGGCCGCGACCGGTCCCCCGAAGATGCAGACGATCGCAAGGGCTCCAACGACGTTGTCTTGCATGATGTTAGACGCTCGCTCCCGGAGTGATGGTGATGGGCCCGTCGGCCGTCGATACTTCGAAATGGCCGCGGCCCGAACCGAGGCGAAGGACGCTGCGCTGATCGTCGCTCTCGGTGATGGTGAAACCGGAGACGCGAACGTGTCCGGCGCCCGTGTGGGCGCTGACGATCGCATCGCTGTTGCCGGTGAACGAGAGGACGACGCGCCCGTCGCGCGTGGTCAGCGTGCCGTCGACCGCACGCACGTCGACGCCGACGATGCGGCCGGAACTGGTGCTGCCGTTGATCCGGTCGGCCCCGACGCGGGTGAGATAGATGCGCCCGTCGCGCGTGTTCGCCGCGATGTCGGAGCCCTGCACGTCGACCATCGTGATCCGGCCGCTGCCGGTGCTGACGTCGACGTCGCCGCGGTGATCGCGCACCTGAATCGCGCCGTCGGGGATGTGGGCGAGCAGCTTCGTGCGCAGCCCGCTCACGTCGATGCGGCCTGCGCTGGCAAACTCGACCCGCGCCGTCGAGGGGACCGTGATGCGCAACTCATGCTGGAAGCTGCCGATCACGACGTGCACCCCGTTCTCGCCTGACGAGGAGACCCGCACGACGTCGAGCGACTGCTGCGCCGTCAGCGGCGGGACATCGCCGGAGACGAATCCGGATCGCTGCAGCGTCTCGTCGACCCGGACTGCCGAACCGCTGTCGGCTTGCAGGACGACGTCGACGTCGTGGACGTCGATCACGACGTGCGGGGCCAGGCCGGCCACAAACGAACGATGGAGCCGGTCGGGGGCGCCGGAGCCAGCGCCGAAGGCGCCGCCGCCGAACCCGAATTGGGGCGGCCGCGAGATGCTGCCGCCGGCGATCGCCTCGGTGGCCAGCCCGGCGATACCGAGCTCCACGACGACCAAGGCTCCGATGAGGGTCGAGCGGGAAATCATGCTCCATGTACGTCCCGCCGGCCGCAGGGTTTCGGACCAGGTCCTTGGCCTGCCGCCGCCGCGGCCACGAAACCGCCGGCGGCCTCAGACGTACATGAGGACAGCATGTCAGCTGCGCTCGCGGTGGAACCGCCGGTAGAGGCGCCGGTCGTCGACGACCAGGCGCTGATCTCGGCCGTCCTCGCCGGGGACGCAGAAGCGTTCGAGGAGATCGTGACGCGCTACCAGCGAGCGGTCTACAACCTCGCCGTGCGAACGCTCCGCGACGCCACCGAAGCCCAGGACGCCACCCAGGAGGCGTTCTTCAAGGCCTACCGGGCACTCCACACGTTCCGGCCCGGCGCCAAGTTCTCGACCTGGATCTTCACGATCTGTTACCGCCTGTGCTGCGACCGGCTGTCGAAGCGCAAGCGGTTCTCCGGCGACGAGCTCCCCGACCGGGCGGATCCGTCCGCCGGCCCGGAGATGCTCGCCGAACGCAGCGACGAGGCCGTGCGGCTGCGCGCGGCGATCGACGCCCTGCCCGAGAAGTATCGGACGGTCGTCACGCTGTACCATCTGCAAGGGAAGCAGTACGAGGAGATTGCAACCGTGTTAAACCTTCCGCTCGGCACGGTGAAAACGCACCTGTTTCGAGCAAAAGAACAACTCCGGAAGGCACTGAGCTCATGACGCACGACGACGACTTCGCCGACCTCGACCGCATGCTCGCGGCGCTCCCCCTCGAGGAGCCGCCCGCCGGTCTGCGCTCGCGCATTCTCACCTCGACGGTCTACCGGCCGGAGCCCGCGGTGCGCGCATGGGAACCGTGGGCGGTCGGAACCCTCGTCGCGCTCACGGTCTGGCTCGTGTGGCTGCTCGCGACCGCGCCGAACGCCGGAGCACGCTTCGTCGAGCTGACCACGAGCCTCGTCGAGGACGGCGGCCTGACCTCACTGACGACGCTGCTGTGGTTCGCCGTCGGCCTCTCCGCCGCGTGGTGGATCTCCCAGCTCTCCTTCCCGACCGCACGGCGCGTCCGGAGCCGATGACGGGGGGCGGCGCTTCGGCCCTGCCGGAGGAACGGCGCAAGTACAAGATCCTCCTGGTCGAGGACGACCCGCAAATCATCCGCGTGCTGAAGCTCGAGCTCGAGCACGAAGGCTACGAGGTCGACACCGCCGCCGACGGTTTGTCGGGGCTCGAGAAAGCGCTCAAGGAACCCGACCTCGTCGTGCTCGATCTCATGTTGCCGAAGCTCGACGGGATGGAAGTCGCATCGCGCGTGCGCGCGAAGTCGCGCGTCCCGATCATCATGCTGACGGCGAAAGATCGCATCCCCGACCGCGTCGCCGGGCTCGACCGCGGCGCCGACGACTACGTCGTGAAGCCGTTCTCGATCGAAGAGCTGCTGGCGCGGATTCGCGCGCGTCTGCGCGATCGCGATCCGCAAGAGAACCTGCTCACCGTCAAGGACCTGGTGATGGACCGCGACCGGCACGAGGTCTCGCGGGGCGGCGCCCAGATCCACCTCACCGCGAAAGAATACGCGCTGCTCGAGTACTTGCTGCTGCACCGCAACAAGGTCCACTCACGTGACGAGCTGTTCAACGGCGTGTGGGGCAGCGATTTCCTTGGCGACTCGAACTTGATCGACGTCTACATCCGCTACCTGCGCGGTAAGATCGACGACTCGTTCGAGGACAAACTCATCCAGACCGTGCGCGGCGTCGGGTACGCGCTCAAAGAATAAGGACGCGGCGAGCCGCAGCCCGAGATCGTACGTGAACTCGCTCCGCACGCGAATCGCGGTATTCTACGCCGTGCTGATCGTCGTCGTGATCGCGCTCGGCGCCGTCGCGATCGACTTCGCGCTGCGCTCGGTACTGATCAATCAGACGAAACTCAACCTGGCCCAGACCGCCGAAGACTTCAAGAACAATGCGGTCGAGGCGACGACGTTCGGGTTCAGCGGGCAGGGGCCGCTGACGACCGTCCTCTCGAAGCGCGACACGCTCGACCACTGGGCCGCCGGACACCAGTACATCCAGATCGACACGGTCCCCGGACAGGTGCTCGGCAAGAGCTCGAACCTAGGTGGGTTCACGATCCCGCCGTGGACCCCGAACGGAAACGACCGCGCGTACCAAGACGTGCAGGTCGGCGGCGAGCGGCCCGGGACGATCCTCGTGCTGCACCGCGTGCTGTTCGATGCCGAGCAGCGACCGATCGCGATCATCCACGTCGGCGAACGGCTCGACATCGTCGACCAGCTCCTGTCGCGCGCGCGCACCATCCTGCTCGGCATCACGATCGCCGCGATGATCGTCATCGTGGTGGCGTCGTATTTCATCGCGGCGTCGGCGACCGATCCGATCGACCGTCTGACCGGCGCGATCGCCGAGATCGGCTCCGAGCGCCTCGACCGCCGGCTGCGCTGGAAGCGGCACGACGAGCTGGGCCGTCTCGCGAGCGCGTTCGACGCGATGCTCGACCGGCTGCAATCGGCGTTCGCGCGCGAACGGCAGTTCATCAGCGACGCCTCGCACGAGCTGCGTACGCCGCTGACCGTCATCAACGCGAACGCGCAGATGCTGCAGCGCTGGGGCGATCGCGATCCGGAACTGACGCGCACCTCGCTCGAGGCGATCGCCAAAGAGAGCGGCCGCCTCGCGGGGATGGTGTCGGGGATGCTCACGCTCGCGAAGGCCGAGGCCGGCGACGCCATCCCGAAGGAGCCGCTCGTCCTCGAGCGGCTGGTCGACGACGTCGTCGCGCACGCGCAAGAACGTGCGGCGGCGAAAGGCCTGACGCTGGCGGCGCACCACCCCAAGGGCGCGAGCACGATCGTGATCGGCGACGCGGGGCTGCTGCGCCAACTGGTCGGGAATCTGATCGACAACGCCCTGAAGTTCACTGAAGCCGGCCGCGTCGACGTCAGCGTCCGCCGCGAGGACGGGCAGGCCGTCGTCGAGGTGACCGACAGCGGGCCGGGGATCGACGGCGCGGCCGCCGACCGGTTGTTCGACCGGTTCTTTCGCGGCGACCCCTCGCACGCCCGAACCGTCGAAGGGACAGGGCTTGGGCTTGCGATCGTGCGCAGCATCGCGCGCGTTCATGGTGGGACCGTCGCAGCGCAGGCGCGGCAGGAAGGGGGCTCGACCTTTTCGGTCAGCCTGCCCGCGGAGCCGGATTCCTTCACCGAGGGCTCATGACGCCGCGCACAGGCGGGCGTACGATGGCGGTGTGGACGTCCTCCGGTTCCGAGCCCCGCGGTGGATCGCCGCGGGGCTCGGCCTGTTGCTGACCGCCCTCGCGGCAACCCCGGCCCCAGCGGTCGCCGGGTCGTCGAACGTCGACGCCGGCGACCAGGTGGTGGTCAACGTCAGCGTCCGCGGACGGGGCAACGACGTCGCAGTCCACGTCTGGGATCGCCCGAGCGTCCAGGTCGACTACACCGAGGACGGCGCCCCGGCGGTCGAGCACCATGTCGTCGCGTTCGGGACAGGCCGCGTCCCGCTGGTCCAGCAGATCCCGCCGCAGCTCTTCGGCATGCCCGCCGGCGGAGGCGGCGCGCTGCCGCCTGAGGAGTTTCCGTTCGCCGGCTTCCGGCCGGGACCGCACGACGTCGTGAGCATCGCCGCCCCCGAGGGATCGCATCTCGTGATCACCGTGCCGGCGACGACCGGGATCCTCGCGCTGCGCGTCGGCGGCGGACAGACGAACATCGAAGGCTACCGCGGCGCCAACCTGTTCGTCGTGCAGAACCAAGGTCGCGTGCAGTTGACCGGTGCGACGACGACCGCGTTCGTGCAGATGAACTACGGTGCGTTCTACGCCGCCGACGGGACGTTCGACCGCATCCGCGTGCGCGGCATCGCGGCGCACGACGTGTTCGAGCGCTGCCGCAGCAAGCAGATCGAGGCGACGAGCATCAGCGGCTCGATCGTGTACGACGGCGGCGCGTTCGATCCGGGCCTGGCGCGCTTCGAGTCCCAGACCGGCAGCATCGCGCTCGGCGTCACGTCGCCCGCGCAGCTGACGGGGCGCTCGGCGGAAGGCCGCGTGTACACGATGTTCGACCACCGCGGGGCAGCGAGCGTCGAACAGCGCGGCGACGGCGAGGCGGTCGCGACGGTCGGCGGCGGCGGCGCGCTGGTGAACGCGATCAGCGGCCGCGGCAACGTCTACTTTTACGACGGCACGTTGACGAGCCGGCGTGCCGTGACGCCGGAGTGGCGCCAGGTGCACCAGCTGTTCAACACGCACCGCAAGAGCGCGAACGTTCCCGCGCCGCGGGTCGACCGGTCGCGCCGCCCTGGAGCGCTGCGCTGAACCTCTAGCCGCCGCTACAGCAGAAACTTGCGAAGCAGCGCGACGTCGAGCTTGAACGTGTGCTGCGGGATCACCGCTTCGACCACGTAACCGCACGCCGCGAAGAACCGCTGCGCGGCGTGATCGTGGAACACCGGCACGGTCACCTTGTGACAGTTGTAGTAGTTCGAGAGCTCCTCCGCGCGCGAGACGAGGAGCCGCCCGACGCCGCGCCGGCGCTGCGAAGGGACGACGTAGAGCGCATCGACGTGCCCCAGCGAAGCGGCGATGCGCAGCCGCAGCACGCCGACCAGCTCGCCGTCATCACGCGCGATCATGTCGTGCTGCTGCTCGTGCCACACGACGCGGAAGTTCCATAGCTCGGTCCGCCAGTCGCGGTCGTGCACCTTCCAAAACGCGTCGGTCTCGCCGGGCTTCGCCGTCTCGATCTCAAGCGACATCGTACGTCCAGCCGTCATATGCGGCGAGCGTCTTGATCCCGGTCGCTTCCTCGAGCTCGTACGCCAAACGCTTCGGATCGCGTTCCAGCATGCGCGTGCTGAAGTGCGACATGATGGCGACGGCTGGGCGAATCCCTTCGATCAGCGCACGTGCGTCGTCGTACGTCAGGTGGTCGACGTCCATCGAATCGCGGTAGCGCAGCACGTTGAGCACCAGCACGTCGGGCGCTTGCGTCCGGTAGTCCTCGACGATCGCGTCGAAGTAGCGCGTGCACGGCAGGTATGACACGCGCGCGGCCGGGGTGCGGAAGTGGAGTCCGTAGGTCTCCACCGGGTGCTGCAGGCGCAGCGATGCGCGCAGCTCGACGTCGCCGATCGCGAACGGGCCACCGTTCGCTTCGACGATCCACTCGCGCGGCACGAACCGGCGCGCGTACGGCAGCACGACCGGCTCCTGGCCCTCGTCGAGCGCGTCGCGCGGGGCGCACAGCGCGCCACGCGGGCGCCAGCCGCCCTGACACATCGCCTCGATCATCGCGTTGACGTCGCCGGAATGGTCGAGGTGCTTGTGCGAGAGCACGATCGCGTCGAGCGACGCCGGGTCACACGTTGGAAGCTGCGCCAGCGCGCGGACGAGCGCGCCGGGGCCGGGATCGACGTGGATGTTCGTCCCGTCAGTCTGCAGCCAGAAGCCGGCCGAGGAGCGGATCTGCTTGGCGACGACCCAGCGGGCGCCGCCCGTGCCGAGGAAACGCAGCGTGACCACGAGCCCGGCGTTCGCAGCCCTGCAAAGGCTCACCCTGGTTTGCGCCGGCGGTCGCGCGGAGGGAAGGCGCATCTTACTCACGATTTAGGTTATCCTAACTTTTTGGTTAGGAGGCCCTTTGTCAGTCCGCTCGCCATCGCGACCGGCGGTGCCGACGGATCCTTGTCGGTGAGCCGGCGTCCCTGCGGGCGTTCCTTCGCGTAGCCCAGCGAATACTCGTACGCCGCCAGGCTCAGCGCGACGGCGCCGGCGCCGACCGCGATCGGTAACGTGCACGCCGTTGCGTCTGCCGCGCGCGCCGCCGGCCTCGACCAAGAACTTCGGCACGATGAAGAGCGAGATGCCCTTCACGCCGGGCGGCGCGTCGGGCAGCTTGGCGAGCACGAGGTTGACGATGTTTTCGGAGAGATCGTGCTCGGCGGCTGAGATCCACATCTTGCTGCCGTGCAGCCGGTACGTCCCGTCGCCGGCGGGGACAGCGCGCGTCGTGATGTCGCCGAGCGACGACCCCGCGTGCGGCTCGGAGAGCGCCATCGTGCCGAAGTAGCGGCCTTCGCCCATCGGCTTCATCCAGCGCTCTCGCTGCTCGTCGTCGCGACCTCGCCGTTCTCGAGCCGAAACCCAAACGCGTCGAGCTCGGCCGCGCTCGGTGCGAAGTAGTCGCCGGCGACCTCGTAGGCCGCGTCGAGCACGCCCGCCAGCGTCGCACGGTCGTGCTCGGCGAAGTACGGCAGGCGCAGGAGCGCCTCGACGTCGAGCACGTCGAAGAGCTGAAAATCGAGATCGCGGCGGCGCGGCGCGACGCCGCTCGCGGCAGTGACGAGCATCGCGTTTACCCCGGAGCGGCGGCGCGGAAGAGCGTGCGCGTGAGCCAGGTCGCGATAAGTGCGGGTTTCGGCGCGTCACGCACTTCGACGCTGACGCGCCAGGTAACGTCCGCGCCACCCTCGATCGGGCGCACGTTCTCGATCGCGAAGACGCCCCGAATCTGGGCGTTCACGGGGACCGGCGCGGCGAACCGGATCCGGTCGAAACCGTAGTTGTAGCCGGCCCGCGCGGTCGGAAAGCTGACGCACTGCTCGATCATCGACGAGAGCAGGCTGAGCGTGAGAAAGCCGTGGGCGATCGTCGTCCCGAGCGGCGACTCGCGGCGCGCGCGTTCGGGATCGACGTGTATCCACTGCCGGTCGTTGGTGAGAGCGGCGAAGTCGTCGATCATCGCCTGCGTCACGGTGAGCCAGCCGCTCGCGCCGATCCGCTCACCCCGCGCCTGCTGCAGATCGGCGACGCTGGAAAAGGCGACGGGCTGGGCCGCCGCTGGCTCGTGATTTGTGTTCATTGCGTTTCGCGGGCTTCTGAACGAGGAACGGCTCGCCCCGCTTGGCAACGTGCGCTCCATGCAAGCGATTGTGTGCCGAGCGTACGGACCGCCGCAGAGCCTCGTGATGGCCGAAGCGCCGGACCCGGAGCCGGGGCCAGGCCAGATCGTCATCGACGTGCACGCCGCCGGGGTGAACTTCCCGGACGTGCTGCTGGTGCAGGGCCTGTATCAGGTGAAGCCTCCGCTGCCGTTCTCACCCGGCGTCGAGGCGGCCGGGATCGTCGCCGCGGTCGGCGCGGACGTAACCGGGATCCGCGTCGGCGACCGCGTCGCGGCCGGGGTGATGGGCGGCTTCGCCGAGCGCGCCGTCGCACAGGCCGCGACCACGATCGTGCTGCCGAACGAGGTCGACTTCGTCACCGCCGCCGGGATGGTGCTGACGTACGGCACCGCGTATCACGCGCTCGTCGACCGCGCCCTGCTGCATGCCGGCGAGCGGCTCTACGTCAGCGGCGCCGGCGGCGGCGTCGGAACGGCCGCGATCGATCTCGGGAAGGTGCTCGGCGCGCACGTGGTCGGGAGTGCGAGCTCCGAAGCGAAGCGGGCGGCGGCGAAGCGTGCAGGCGCCGACGCGGTGCTAGACGCGAGCGCGAAGGATCTCGTCGAGCAGATCAAGGCTGCGAGCGGCGGCGGGATCGACGTCGCGCTCGACAACGTCGGCGGCGAGCAGTTCGACGCGGCGCTTCGCGCCGCGAATCGCGATGCGCAGTTGCTGGTCGTCGGATTCGCGGGCGGCACGATCCCGCAGATCCCCGCCAACCGGATCTTGCTCAAGGAGCTGAACGTGCTGGGCGTCTACTGGGGCGACTGGGCGGCGCGCTATCCCGACCGAAACCGCGCGAACTTCGATGCAATCTTCGCGCTGATGCGGGTGGGCAAACTACACCCGCACGTCGATGCGACGTACGCCTTCGCCGACGCGCCGCAAGCGATCGCCGATCTGCACGAACGACGCCTCGTCGGCAAAGGCGTCGTCCGCGTGCGCGGTTAGGCCAACAGCGTTGGGAGCGGGGTGTAGCTGCCGCCGACGATCGCGGCGGAGGGTCGGCCGAGCCAGCGTTCGAGCACCGTCGCGTAGACCTGGCGGAAGTCGGTGGTGAACGCGAGGTTGCCCGCGTTGAGCTGCCCGAGATCCGGATGGCGGCCGTACAGGCCGCCCTTCACGCCGCCGCCGATCAAGAACACCGGTGCGGCTTCGCCGTGATCGGTGCCGCGGCTGGCGTTCTCCGGGACGCGCCGGCCGAACTCGCTGAAGGTCATCGTCAGCACGCGCTTGTCGTTGCCGTGCGCGGCCAGATCTTGGTAGAACGCGGCGATCGCGTTCGCGAAGTCGCCGAGCAGCCGGTTCTGGGTCTGCTTCTGGGTGACGTGCGTGTCGAACGAACCGTGCTGCACGTAAAGGACGCGCGTACCGAGCTTCGAGCCGACGATCTGCGCCGCGAGCGCGAGGCTGCGGCCGAGCGGCGTCGCCGGATAAGTCGCCTGCTGCTGATAGCCCGCAACCAGCTTCGGCAGCTCCTGCGCGCCGCGCTGCGCGTGGTCCTCGATCTCGGCGACCTGCGCCAAGAACGGCGAACGGAACGGCACCGTGGTGTCGCGCACGAGCTCGTGGAATGCCTCGCTGTCGCCCTTCGTCTTGTCGCTGCGCAGTCCGTACGCGGCGAGCGCGTCGATCGCCGGGACGTCGGTCGACTTCGAGATCAGCAGCTCCGGGAGCACGTTGCTGATCGCGACGGCGTTGAACAGGTTCGCCTTCGGCAGCCCGGCGTCGTCGAGATAGCGTCCGAGCCAGCCGGTCGATTCGTAGCTCTTCGGCTGCGCGGTCTGCCAGATCTCGGTCGAGCGGAAGTGCGAGTGATCAGGATCCGGGTAACCGACGCCGTGCACGATCGCGACGTTCCCGCGGTCGTACATCGTCTTGAACGGCGCGAGCACCGGGTTGAGGCCGAAGGTATCGTCGATGCGCAGAACCTCGTTCGGAGCGACGCCGAGCGAGGGACGATAGCGGTAGTAGTCCTGCATGCCGAACGGGACGACCGTGTTGAGCCCGTCGTTGCCGCCCTGGAAGTTGATGACGACCAAGATCCGGTCGCTCGCGCCGGGCAGGCCCGGCAGCGCCGTTTGGGCGAGCGCCTGCGAGAAGATCGTGTCGTTGTTCGCGACGACCGCGAGCCCCGAGATGGCTCCGAGAAGAAATCCTGTGCGTTTCATCGTGCTTCTTCCGTGTCTAAGCTAACTGGTAGGCGGGCATCGCCATCGTGAGGTAGGCCGCGTTGCGAACGCGTTCGTCGACGTTTTCCGGTGAAAGCTGGGCGAGCTCGGCCTGTCCGGAGCCGCCGAGGTACGTGACCAGCTGCGCGACCGACGCCGGCGAGGCGTCGCCTTGGAGCATCGCGTCGGTCAGCGTGCGGGCGACGTTGCGCGCATCCATCGAGCGCATCGCCGGAACGATCCAGGCCGCGGCGTCCATCATCTTCGGGCTCTTCGCGACGCCGTTGGCGAAGTTTTCGCGCGTCAGGATCGTCTGGCTGTTGACCCAGGCCGCGCCGCCGTCCCAGCCCTTGACGTTCGGCGGATAGAACAGCATCTGCCCCATCTGGCGCAGCGTCGCCAGCTCGATCGGCGCGACCTCGTTGATCCCGAACAGCTGGTGCGTGCCGACGACGAATTCGACCGGGCTCTTCACCAGCGCGCGGTAGGCACGATCGCTGAAGAACACGTTGCTGTGCAGCAGCGTCGCCAGCACCGGCTTCATTTCGAAGTCGTTCTTGCGGATCAGCGCCGCGACCTGATCGACCAGCTGCGGTTCGGGGTCCATGTAGACGAAGAACGCGAGCAGCTTCTTGGCGAACCAGCGCGGCGCGGCCGGCTGGCGGAAGATGATGTTGACGATGTCGGTACCGGTGAAGTTGCCGGTCTGCCCGAGGAACGTCTTCGAACCGTCGTCATGCTGCGCACGATTGTCGATGAAGGCGCCGGTACCGTCGGGGTTCTTGCGGAAGGTCCAGCCGGTGAACGCGCGCGCCGATTCGCGGATGTCGGCTTCGGTGTAGTTGCCGATCCCGAGGGTGAAGAGCTCCATCAGCTCGCGAGCGTAGTTCTCGTTCGGATGCGCTTTCGCGTTGACGTTGTTGTCGAGGTACCGCAGCATCGCCGGGTCCTGCGAAACGTGCAGCGTCAGGTCGCGCACGTTGCCGAGCGCATACTCGCGGAAGAGCTGGTTCTGCATCAGCAGCTCTTGCGCGGTCGTGCCTTTCTCAGGCGAGCTGGTGAAGTGGCCGTGCCAGAAGAGCGTCATCTTCTCTTGCAGGGGCGCTTGCGTCGCGATCATGCGCTGCAGCCACCATGTCTGCATCGCGATTAGGTTCTTGCGGCGATTCTGGTTGTTCTGCATCTGGAACGCCTTGCGCGCCTCGGCGGTCGCGTCGTCGGCGGCCATCCCGATCGCAAAGCCGCGGTAAAGGCCGCGCGGCGGGACCGGCGGGTCCTCGAGCGCCGGGCGTGCCGGCAGCGGGCCCGCATCGGTGAACCGCACCAGCGAGTCGACGGCGTCGCGCGGCGACATC
>CALEOJ010000209.1 GCA_937910425.1 uncultured candidate division WPS-2 bacterium | reverse complement strand
CGGCGTCCTCGAACGCCGCGCGGCGCAGTTGCCCCTGCCGCAGCGCATCGCCCTCCTCGAAGCACTCGCCGCGTAGTCAGCGCGTGACGGTGATCGAGCCGTTCAACGTCTCGAGGCTGAGCTTGCGCGCTCCGTCGCCGAGCGTTGCGTTCGCGCGGGCGCCGGGTCCGTAGCGCGGTCGCTGCACGTCGACGCCTTCGGCGTTGATGTCCCCGGTCAGCGTTCGCGCGCCGGCGGGCTGTCACGCAGGCGGGGCCGGCGGGTCGAAGCCCGCGTCGTGCTCGGACTGGTGCTGCCCGCGCTCCGTGTAGAGCCGCAGCTCGGCGATGTCGCGCGGGAAGATCAGCCCGATCGTCCAGTCGAACGCGACCCGCACCTGGCGGTCGAGCCCCGGCAGCCGCGCCAGGTAGTAGGATCGCCAGAGGAACCACGCGATGAAGCCAGTCAGCACGAAGCCGCCGGGGAGCTGCGCGACGCCGCGGCGGGCACCGAGCGAGGCCATCGTTCCGAGCGAGCGGTAGTGGAACCGTTTCGTTGGCTGTCCGCGCAGCGTCGCGACGATGTTGTCGGCGAGCGCCGGTCCTTCGCGGATCGCGTGCTGCGCCGTCGGCGGATACCAGGCCGACTTGTCGTTCTGGTCGCCGCCCGGCTTGGCCGGGATCCAGGCGCAGTCGCCGAGCGCCCATACGCCGGGCGTGCCGATCGCCGACATGTCCGGGTTCACCAGGATCCCGCCGTTGCGCGCGTGCGGCACGCCGGCCAGATCGCGCAGCACCGGCGAGGGACGGACGCCGGCGCTCCACACGACGGTCGCGCACGGGACGATCGTCCCCGACTGCAGCGCGATCCCGTGCTCGTCGATGCGGGTCACGCCGTCTCCGATGATCAGCTCCACCTTGCGGCGCGCGAGGTTGCGCGTCGTGTAGCGCCCCATCTTTTCGGGCAGATCGGCGAGCAGCGACTTGCCGGCCTCGATCAAGATCATTCGAACGTCAGCGAGTCGCAGCGGCCGGTAGAACCTCACGATCGAATGGAAGAAATCGACCAGCTCGCCGGCGCACTCACAACCCGTGTATCCGCCGCCGACGACGGCGAACGTGAGCAGCCGCTCGCGTCCGGGCCCCGGCGGCGTGACGACGGCCTGCTCCAACGCGGCGATGATGCGATTGCGCAGCGTCTCCGCATCCTCGAGCGTCTTGAGCGGCAGCGCGTGTTCGGCGACGCCCGGGATCCCGAACGTCGACGTGACGGAGCCCAGCGCGAGGACGAGCTGGTCGTACTCCAGCCGGGTCACGTTGCCGGTGAGCGGATGCCGCGCCTCGACGGCCCGCGACGCGATGTCGAGGCTCGCGATCTCGCCCAGCACGAACGTCGTGCGGCGCAGCTGCGCACGCACGGGCGTCGCGACGTGCCGCGGTTCGAGGCCGCCCGAGCTGACCTCCGGGAGCATCGGCGTGAACAGCGTGAAGTTGTCGCGGCTGACGAGCGCGATCTCGGCCTCGTCGGCGCGCAACTTCTTCTCCAGCCGCCGGGCGACTGCAACGCCGGCGAAGCCGCCGCCCAGAACCACGATCTTGGTCAATGTCGCACTCCCGTCCAAGGAGATACCGTTCTGAGTTGCATGGACATCTCTTCCAGGCAAACCTTCCTGTTTCTACGCGGCTGGTTTCACGACCGTCTGATGACGATCGTTAGAGCCTTCCGCTCCACAGGCTGACGCGGGTGAACTCTCCGCGTATCGTGCAAGATTCAGGGCCGCATTACGGTCGCGGTCGTGGGAAGTGCCGCACGGTTGGCACGTCCAGGTGCGCTCCGCTAGTCTGAGCGTCTCGTTTTTCGATGCGCAGGTGGAGCACAGCTTCGACGAGGCGAGCCAACGGTCGGCAACGATCACGCTCGAACCCGCCATCGTCGATTTATATTCCAATTGCCGTCGAAACTCGAAGAAACCCACATCGGCAATGGCGCGCGAGAGGCGCCGGTTCGCCAGCATGCCGGCGACGTTGAGGTCCTCGATCACAATGGTCCGGTAGCGGGTCAGGTACGTCGTGAGCTTATGGAGCGCATCGGAGCGAATGTTCGCAATGTGGCCATGCAGGCGGGCAAGCTTGGTTTTCGCCTTGCCACGATTCCGCGATCCGCGTTGCTTACGGGACAAAGCTCGAGCGAGGCGGCGGAGCTTCTTGAGATAGCGCCCCAGCGGTTTGGGTGCAGGTATCTTCGGTGTGCAGTCACTGAGGGTTGCGAGCGACGTGACGCCGAGGTCGACGCCGACGACGGAATCATCGGTCCGGACATCCGGCTGGTAATCGACCTCGATCGAGAAGCTGGCATACCAGCGGTCCGCTTTGCGTGAGACCGTGACCGCGAGGATGCGCCCCGCAAAGCGCACTTCTTCGCGCATCGCGACCCACCCGATCAGCGGCAGCTTCACCCGCTTCCCATCGGTTTTGACTGCATGAGGATGTACCTTATCCGTGCCGTTGTCGGCGCGGAATGCGTCGTGGCGATCCTTTTTCTTGAACCGTGGAGCGCGTATAGTCCCCCACGGGATCTCGCCGCGGCGGAACTTCTTGAGATCCTCGAAGAAGTTGGCATAGGCTCGACCTAGGTTCTTGAGCGCTTGCTGCGGTGCGCTCTTGGTGACCTCACGCATCCACGGGAACTGTTCGCTCTTGATCGCATTGAGTTGCTTTCGCAGCGCAACATCGGACGGCTTTCCGCCGGAAAGGTACTGGCGCCGCCATTCGGCCAAGCCCCAATTGTAGGCAAAGCGCGCAACACCGCAGGCGCACGCGAATTGCGCCTCTTGTGCAGTCGTCGGATCGAGCCGGATGCGGTGCGCGAGAATCACATCTTTGACAGTATTAGGTCGGTATGCCACCTGTATGGCATCCAAGAGGTCTTATGTATGCTGTCGGACGCCCGTCCAGGGGGCAACCCACGGATGCCACGTCATCGCGACGACCAGCGCGATGGCCAGCACGAGCAGCAGCCAGAGGGCCGCGTTCGCGAGCCTAGCCACGCGCCGCCTCCCGGATCTCGGCAGCGGCGGCGGCGATCTCGACGACGCGCGCGGCGTAGCGCGGCGCGCCGCCGACGTCGCCGGGAACGCGCTCGCCGTGGCGCGTCACGACGTACCACACCAGCGAGGCGGCGCGGCGCAACATCGCTTCCGGCACGAGCTCACGCTCGGCGCGTGCGAGCGGAGCCTGCTCGGCGTAGGCCTCGACGAGCTCCGCGATGCGCGTGCGATCGAGCGGCGCGTCGTCGTGCTCGCGCGCGAACTCGTCGATCAGCGTACCAAGATCGTAGACGCGCTCCGTCTCATGGGCGAAGTCGAAGTCGATCAAGCCGTGGATCTCACCGGCGCCGCCGGTGACGACGTTCCCCGGGTTCGCGTCGCCGTGTACGATGACGTGGGGGAGGCCGCCGGCGAGCGGGGCGGCGCGCGCGGTCGCCGCGGTCATCGCGACGACGAGCGCGTTCCAATCGAGCGCGCGACCGACGAGCGGAT
>CALEOJ010000208.1 GCA_937910425.1 uncultured candidate division WPS-2 bacterium | reverse complement strand
AGCGGCGAGAGCGTTGCGAAGTTTCGCAGGCGCGGCAACTCGAGCCGCAGCCGCTCGACCGCGTGCTTGATCAACGCGTTGCCGAACGGAATCCCCGTCAGGCCAGGTTCGCAGTTCGAGATCGAGTAGAACGTCGCGCAGCGCGCCGCCGCGGCATCGACCCGCGGCGCATCCTTGTTCAGGATCGCTCGGATCGACGCCGGGATCTCGTCGGTGAGCGCGACCTCGGTGAAGACCAGCGGCGTCTCGGGCAGCGCGGGGTGGAAGAACGCGTAGACGCGGCGGTCGTCGTCGAGCCGGTCTTTCAAATCGTACCAGCCGCGCACAGCGTGGACCGCCTCGGAGCGCGCCAGCCGTTCCAACAGCTCGGCCGAATCGGCCCAGGTGAGCCGCCGCAGTTCGAGCAGCCCCAGGTCGAGCCGCGCGGCGAGAAACGCGCGCAGGTCCTCGTCGAGTGGCGCGAGATCGGCGGCGTCGGCGCGCTTCGCGAGGTAGCTCATCAGCGCGGCGCGCAGGTCGACGACGAAGCGCAGATCGCCCGGCGGGGCGGCGAGATGCCGCAGCACGCCGTCGCGCGCCTGCTCCAGCGCGCGGCGCAACTGCGCCAGCGCGACCCGCCGCTCGATCGCGCCCGCGGCGTGCGCGCGTTCGAGCTTCCGTTCGACCCGCGGAGCGTCGACGTCCAATCGGTCGAGGAGCCGGAGGAAGCGCAGGATCTCGCCGTCGTTGGCGACGGCGAGGGTCGACCGGACGGTGCGCACGTGGTCCCGCGCCGCCAGATCCCCGACGGGTAGCCTTTGCAGCACGTCGATCGCGCGCTCGACGGGTGTGGCTCGCGCGGGCATGACACCACTACCGTACCATGCGGTACCGCGACGTGTTGCGACTTATCCGCGAGGCCGCGGCACGGCAGAAGGTCCCCGGGTTCCGTAGCTCGGTAACCCAAGCGGTTTGGTCGGTGATGGGCTCGTCGCCTGGCTCGTTGGTCTTGGCGTCACGGTCGTCGTGAGACTCGCCGTCGGCGAGACGCTCACGACGAAGGGTGAATGACCCTTACGGGGGCGACGCGACCCTACCCGACCGTGTAGCAGTGCGATCTCGTCAGCGTGCCGATGCCGCCTTCGCGACCGCACGTGCCGCGAACACATCGGCCATCGCGGATCGGTACGAGGCCGACGCGAACGTGTCCGCGCGCGCCTGTACGCCGCGCGCGGCGCCGGCGCACGCCGCCTTCACGGCGGCCGCGTCGTTCGGGTTCACCCCCTGCAGCGCGCTCTCGACGCCGCCGGCGCGGAACGCCGCATCGCCGATCCCGGTGATCGCGACCCGAGCCGAGGCGATCTTCCCGCCGCTGAGCGTCAGCGCCACGGCGGCGCCGACCACGGCGTAGTGCGAAGCCGGATGGTGGAACTTGACGTACGCCGAGTTGGGCGCCGCGTCGAACGCGATCCGGGTGAGCATCTCGTTCGCGCCCAGCGCGGTTTCGAACATCCCGAGGAAGAACTCGGCCGCTCGAAGCTCACGCGTCCCGCCCTTCCCGGCCAGCGTGAAGGTCGCGTCGAGCGCCTGCAGCACCGCCGGGTAATCGGCCGAGGGATCGCCGTGCGCCGAGGCGCCGCCGATCGTGCCGCGGTTGCGCACTTGTGGGTCGCCGAGATCGTTCGCCGCGTCCCAGAGCGCCGGCGCGTGCTTGCGCAGATCGGCGCTCGCGGCGAGCGCCGCGTGCTTGGTCAACGCGCCGATCGTCACGCCGCCTCCACTCGCCGTGATGCCGTCGAGCTGCGGGATCCCGGCGATGTCGATCAGCATCGCGGGCGCCGCCAAACGGAGCTTCATCATCGGGATGAGGCTATGGCCGCCGGCCAGCAGCTTGGCGTCCTCGCCGTGCTCTGTGAGGAGACGAAGCGCGTCCTCGACGCTGTTCGCCCGGACGTAATCGAAGGCTGCGGGGATCATCGCACGCTCCCGTTCGACGGCACGGCCTGCATCGCGGCCCAGAGTTTTTCAGGTTTCAACGGCATGTCGATGTGCACGACGCCGAACGGCGCGAGCGCGTCGATCACGGCGTTCGCGACCGCCGGGGTGGAGCCGATCGTCCCCGCTTCGCCGATCCCCTTGATCCCGAGCGGGTTCACGGTCGTCGGCGTGACGGTGTGATCGAGTTCGTAGTGTGGGACCTGCTCGGCGTGCGGGATCGCGTAGTCCATCAGCGTTCCGGTGAGCAGCTGGCCGTTGCCGTCGTAGACGACCTCCTCGAACAGCGCCTGCGACAGACCCTGGGCGATCCCGCCGTGGATTTGTCCTTCGGCGATCATCGGATTGATCAGCCGCCCGCAATCGTCGACCGCAAGGTACTTGACGAACTTCACCTCGCCCGACTGCGCGTCGACCTCGACCACGCAGATGTGCGTGCCGAACGGAAAGACGAAGTTCGGCGGTTCGAAGCGGCGCGTCGCGTCGAGCCCGGGCTCGAGCCCGGGCGGCAGCTTGTCGCCCATGAACGCCAGGAAGCCGGCCTCGGCGGTCGTCATCGACTTCGACGGATCGCCTTTGACCTGCATCTTGCCGTTGCGGTACTCGACGTCGTCGGGGTTCGCTTCCCACTGGTGCGCGGCGATCTTGACCGCCTTCGCCTGGATCGTGTCGATCGCCAGTTTCAGCGCCGCACCGCCGACCGCGGTGCCGCGCGAACCGAACGTGCCGACACCGTACTGCACTTTGTCGGTGTCGCCGTGAATCACCGACACATGGTCGATCGGGACGCCCAGCTCGTCGGCGACGATCTGCGCGAACGTCGTCTCCTGACCCTGGCCGTGCGGCGAGACGCCGGTCAACACCGTGATGCTGCCCGTCGGCTCGACGCGGATCGTCGCCGAGTCCCAACCGGCGGCCGGCATCGCCGCCGACGGCCCCATCCCGCAGACTTCGACATACGTCGAAATCCCGATGCCGAGGTAGCGTCCTTGTTTGCGCAGCTCTTCTTGCTGCTTGCGCAGACCCGCGTAGTCGATGATCGCGAGCGCCTTGTCCATCGTCGTCTCGTAGTCGCCCGAGTCGTACGTGAGCCCGGTCGCGGTCGTGTGCGGGAACGCGTCCGACGCGATGAAGTTCTTGCGCCGCACCTCGACCGGATCGAGCTTGAGGCGCTGCGCGACCATATCGATCGCGCGCTCGATGAAGAACGTCGCCTCGGGCCGGCCCGCGCCGCGGTACGCGTCGGTCGACATCGTGTTGGTGAACACGCCGACGACCTCGGCGGCGATATTTTCGAATTTGTAGCAGCCGTGAGCCATCAGCATCGTGAGCGTCGGAATCACCGGCGTGAGGAGCTGGTGGTAGGCGCCCATGTTCGCGGTGATCTTCAACCGCAACGCCGTGATCGTGCCGTCGTTCTTCGCGGCGACCTCCAGGTCGTCGATCTGGTCGCGCCCGTGGATCATCGCCTGGAAGCACTCCGAGCGCGTCTCGATGTACTTCACCGGGCGTTCGAGCTGCATCGCGACCCAGCTCACGACCACTTCTTCGGCGTAGACGTTCAGCTTGGCCCCGAAACCGCCGCCGACTTCGGGCGCGATCACGCGGATCTTGTTCTCGGGCAGACCCAGGACGATCGCCAATTGCGTGCGCAGCAAATGCGGGATCTGCGTGGCGGAGTAGAGCGTGAGCTGCTGCATCCCGGCGTCGTAGCTGGCGACCATCGAGCGGGGTTCGATCGGCACCGGAGCGACGCGCTGGTTGACGATGCGCTGTTTGATCGTCACGTCGGCCTCGGCGAACGCCTTGTCGGGATCACCGGCGGAAAACGGCATCGTGAACGCCACGTTCGTACCGAGCGACTCGTGCACGTACGGCGGCCCGGCCGCCGCCTTCTCGATATCGACGACCGCCGGGAGCTGCTCGTACTCGACGACGACCTTCTCGGCGGCGTCGCGCGCGGTATACGGCGAGTCGGCGACGACGATCGCGACCGCTTCGCCGACGACGCGGGCCTCATCGAGCGCCAGCACGTAGTGCGGGGGCGTCTTGAGGTCGGGCATCTTGTGCGCGACCGGCAGCGACGCCTTGAGGTTGTGCGCGTGATGCAGGTCCTCGCCGGTGTAGACCGCGAGCACGTGCGGATCGCTCTTGGCCTGGGCGGTGTCGATGCTCGTGATCTTGGCGTGGCCGTACGGGCTGCGCACGAAGGCGGCGTAGACCGTGCCCACCTGCCGTACGTCGTCGACGTACGTCGCGCGGCCGGTGATGAGGCGGGGATCTTCGCGGCGGCGGATACGCGCGCCGACCATCGTTGTGAACGCCATCAGACCTTCGCCTCCTGGAGCTGCTGCGGGATGATCGCCTCGCCGCTCGGCGGCGGTTCTACGGTCGGCGGATGGATCGGCATCAGCTCGTTCACGCTGTGCCTCGCTTCGCCCGCGCGCATCGCCGCGCCGGCGGCGCGCACGGCTTTCACGATGTTCTCATAACCCGTGCAGCGGCACAGATTCCCCTCGAGCCCCGCACGAATCTCGTCGTCACTCGGATCGGGGTTGCGCTTGAGCAGATCGACCGCGCTCACGATCATCCCGGTCGTGCAGTAACCGCACTGCAGACCGTGCGCGGTCCAGAACGCCTCCTGCATCGGGTGCAGCGAGTCGGCGGTACCGATCCCCTCGATCGTGGTCACCTCGTGACCGCTCGCCTGGACGGCGAAGACCGTGCAGCTCTTCACCGAGACGCCGTCGAGCAGCACCGTGCACGCGCCACAGCTCGAGGTATCGCACCCGACGTGGGTGCCGGTCAGGTTCAGCGAGTCGCGGAGTGCATGCACCAGGAGCAAGCGCGGCTCCACGTCGATGAACGTTTGATTCCCGTTGACGGTGAGGTCGATCTGCATGAGAGCGTCTCCGTGGGACAACCGGGGGACCCGGAAGCTACCGATGCGACGCCGGAATATCCTTGCAGCTCCCAGAATCGCTGGTGAATGTCGAATTCCGTCGACGTGGACGACCTCCGGCGGCGCCTCCTGGAAGCCGGGTACGTCGCGGACGCCGGGCTCGCGACGGCGCTCGCGTGCGCGGTCGCGCTCGAGCGCGCGGTGCTGCTCGAAGGCGACGCCGGCGTCGGGAAGACCGATGCGGCACGGGCGCTGGCGAGCGTCTTCGGAGCGCAGCTCCTGCGGCTGCAGTGCTACGAGGGCCTGGACCTCGCCGCGGCTGCCTACGACTGGAACTACGGGAAGCAGCTGCTCGCGATCCGCGCCGCCGAAGCCTCGCACGAGCGGACGCCGGATCTCTATCACGACGAGTTCCTGATCCACCGGCCGCTGCTCGCCGCGCTCGGTGCGACGCGCCCCCGCGGCATCGTGCTGCTGATCGACGAGATCGACCGCGCCGACGACGAGTTCGAGGCGTTTCTGCTGGAGTTCCTCGCCGATTTCGCCATCTCGATCCCCGAGCGGGGCACGATCGCGGCGAAGCATCCGCCGATCGTGGTGCTGACCTCGAACCGCACCCGCGACCTGCACGACGCGCTCAAGCGGCGCTGCTTCTACCACTGGATCGGCCACCCGTCGGTCGAGCGGGAGATCGAGATCCTGCGCCTTCACCTTCCGCAGCTCGCGCCGGCGCTCGCGGCCGACGTCGCCCGTGCGTCGGCGAGCCTACGCGAGCGCGAGCTGCGCAAAGCGCCGGGGATCTCGGAATCGCTCGACTGGGCCCAGACGCTGCAATTGCTCGGCGCCGAGCGGCTCAGCGCCGAGGTGTTCGAACCCTCGCTGGGGAGCGTGCTGAAGTATCCGGAGGACATCGAGACGGCACTCGCGTCCGCGGCAGCGATCATTGACGGTTGACGAAGCGGCGGCGGCGGCTGGATTCGACCGCGCGCTGCGGGCTCGCGGCGTCGTCGCCGGGACGCGGCGGGCGCGCACGTTCGCGGAGGTGCTGCGCGCACTCCCGGCTGGATCGACGAGCGCCCTCTACTGGCGCGCGCGCGCCGCGATGCTGCCCTCGATCGACGACCTCGATGCGTTCCACGCCGCCTTTCTCGAATTCTTCGGCTCGCTCGGTGACGCGGACGCATTGCGCCGGCTCGTCCGCTCCGTCGACGCGCCGCCGCGCCCCCAAGCGCGGGATCTCCCCAAGCGCGAATCGATCCCGCCGGCTCCGTCGGACCGTCCCGCCGGCGGGCGCCTCGCCGAGCGCGCACCGACCCAGTGGATCCTGGCCTCGAGCGAACACCGGCTCACCGACAAGGCGTTCGAGGACTTCGACGAGGGCGAACGGGCCGCGATGCTCCGCCTGATCGCGCGCGTCCGGGTCGCCGGCGAGTACCTCACCTCGCGCCGCCGGCGCGCCCATGCCCACGGCGACCGCTTCGATTTCCGCGGAACGCTGCGCGGCGCGGCGCGCACGGCCGGCGAGCT